>DASZRP010000278.1:0-3968 GCA_035548895.1 Puia sp.
ACGATGAACCGGAGCGACTGATCCTTATTGAAGTAGGCCACCATCCAATTGTAGAGCGTCTTGATCCGGTTGCGGTAACTGATGAGTGAGACCAGGTGGATAAAAAGCCACATGGCCCAGGCGATAAAGCCTTTGAAATGCAGCTTGGGTGTGGCCAGGTCGGCCACCGCTTTATTGCGCCCGATGATCGCCATGGTGCCTTTGTCGATATAATGAAAAGGCTTTTGGGGCTTGCCGGCGACCTGGGCTTTCAGGTTCTTCGCCAGGGTGCGCCCCTGCTGAATGGCGACCTGCGCCAGTTGTGGATGACCGTTAGGCCAGGCCGGATCGGCGGTTTGAATGCAGGTATCGCCGATGGCATAGATATCTTCCACGCCCGACACTTTGTTAAAGGCATCGGTGATCATGCGCTTGCCGCGGCCATAACATGCCGCAGGAATTCCGTCGAACATCATGGCCGTGACCCCCGCGGCCCAGATCAGCGTTTTCGATTCGATCACTTCTCCGGTCGAAAGCATGACTTTATCGTCCACATAATCCTTCACCTGGGTATTGAGCTTAATGATCACGCCCATCTTCCTAAGCGCCTGATAAGTGTCTTCCTGCGAAGCCGGGCTCATCGGCGCCAGCAGGTGCGCTCCTCCGTCAACGAGATAAATATCGCCGCGGCGGCCATGGAATTCCGGATAGTCTTTCCGGATGGCGTGCGCGCGCAGGTCGGCGAACATGCCCGACACTTCGACGCCCGTGGGACCGCCTCCGGCCACTACCAGCGTGAGCAGCTTCTTCTGTTCCGCCGGATCAGCCGTTATGCTGGCCTGCTCCAGGCGCTGCAGCAGGGTATTGCGCATGTTCAGCGCATCGTTCACATTCTTCATGGGTATGGCGTTCCGGCGTACATTCTCCATACCGAAATAGTTGGTTTCCGCGCCTGTGGCGAATACCAGATAGTCGTAGGAAATCGTCCCGGTGTCCAGCAAAACCGTATGGGCTGCCGGATCCACTTTTTTCAGTTCGCCAAGACGGAAATGGATATTCGCGTAGCGCCTGAATAATTTCCGGAATGGGTAACTGATATTGGAATTCTCAAGGAAGCCGGTGGCTACCTGGTAAAGTAGCGGCGGAAAAAAATTGTAGTTGTTTTTGTCCACAAAAGTGATCTCGAAATGCGGATTATTTTTCAGTGCCAGGGCCAGGTTAACCCCGCCAAAGCCACCGCCAACGATCACGAGCTTTTTGGGAGAGGCCGGAGAAGAAGTATCCATAACACAAATTTAGTTCATCCATCCCATTGTGCCTCAGGAACGCAAAAGGCCGGCCAGCCTGCGGGGAATTTTTTCCCTGAATCGAAAGCACCCCGGTTCAACCCTATGCCATACCCCGGACTATCGTGTACCGGTTATCGTTAACCCGGCCGCGCCGTATTATCGAAATATTAAGTTTCCCGCAAGGTTTTATGAACCGGATCGCGCCGCCAAAAAGCCGGCTATTTTTGCGGGGACGGGATATGTGCGCTATCTGCAGATCAGCCGCCAGATCAATCATTCAGGAACAGGAAAAATAAATTTTACATGACAAAATTGTTTGTTGCCGGCCTGCCCTACGATATGGAAAACGAGGAGCTTAAAGAAATCTTCGAGGCCTACGGGCCTGTACGATCGGCCCTGATCGCCGTCGACAAGGAGACGAAAAAAAGCCGCGGGTTCGGGTTCATAGAATACCCCGACAAAACGCATGCGGAAAAAGCGATCGAGGCTCTGGACGGGGGAAAGCTGGAAGGCAGAACCCTGGTGGTGAAGCCGGCCATCGAAAAAGAAAGAAAGGTAGTCAGGCGGTAGGCATCTCCTGCGGCTTGTCAAATACAGGGATCACTTCAACTTCATTTCTATGAATGCGGAAATGAACATAGCCGCTGAGCTCCAGGGTCTTCAGCACTTCGATCAGGGAATGGCTCTTGGGCAGGATGCCTGAGAAATTCCCCGACACTTTGCCTAAAAAATGCACGTGGATCGGGTACCAGCGGCACAGCTCGGCCATCACGTCCTCGAAAGACGCCGACTGAAACCAGAACAGGTCCTGCCGCCAGGCTGTTGTCCCGGATATATTAGCGGAATCGATGGAGATCCTGCCCCATTCGCTCAGTAGGGCCTGTTCTCCGGGTCTCAGCACCACATTGTCGTTTCCCATCCGTACGCGGAGCAGACCCTCCCCAAGCGTTATCCTGGTATCGTCGCCGTCGTAGGCCCGCAGATTAAAACGGGTGCCCAGCACACGGACCGAACAACGGGCCGTAGATACCGTGAAAGGCGCTTTTGCGCTTGGAGCAATATCGAAGCAGGCTTCTCCTGAAAGAAAGACGTTGCGTGACGAATCGCTGAAAGCATTCGGAAATTGAAAAGTAGATCCTGCATTCAGCCAAACGCGACTGCCGTCGGGCAATATCAATTCATAACGGACACCAATACCCGTGATTAAAGTATTGACCCGCCCGGAGTCGGGATCGGCGCCGGGCAGCAGGACCAGGCTATTGCTATCTGTTTTTCGGATGATCCCACCGCCCGGCAATAACCCGGCCCGCACCGTGTCGAGCCACATCGTTGTTCCGTCGGATCTGACCAGTGAAACATGAGGCGTTGCCGCCGTCACATCATTCTCAAAGCGCTTTTGCTGCGTCCCGGGCCCCGGAAGTATGGGGCCGTCGTTCCCTCCTTTCAAAAAGTAGGTTATTAGCACAGCGAAGAGAAAAATGCCAATGACCGTTATATATTTCCACACACGCTTATTCACCAGGGCGACTATTTTACTGCGCTAAAGTTAGCGTTAAAAAAAGCAGGCGCGGCGATCATTAACAGTCTCTTCAGAACTCATGCGCTGCAGGTGACGCAACCCGCTTCCATGGTGCAGGTGGCGCCCGTCGGCACAGCGGGTTCCGTAGCCACGGCTCCCTGTTTTTCAACCGTGAACTGGACCGCGCGGCTCGCCGCCTGCGTGCGCAGATAATACATGCCGGTCTTCAATCCTTTCTTCCAGGCATAGAAATGCATGGACGTGAGCCGGGCCGCATTGGGCGAATCGACAAACAGATTGAGCGACTGCGATTGGCAGATATAAGCGCCACGGTCTGCCGCCATATCGATGATGCTGCGCTGCTTAATCTCCCAAACTGTTTTATAAAGCTCCCGGATATCTTCCGGTATCTCTTCGATCTGCTGTATGGACCCGTTGGCGGCAATGATCCGGTTCTTCATCGCGGAATTCCAGAGACCTAACTGGATCAGGTCTTTCAGCAGATGCTTGTTTACGATCACAAATTCTCCACTCAATACACGACGCGTATAGATATTGCTGGTATAGGGCTCGAAGCATTCATTATTGCCAAGGATCTGTGAAGTGGACGCCGTGGGCATAGGAGCTAACAGCAGCGAATTGCGTACGCCATGCTGCATCACTTCGGCGCGAAGCGATTCCCAATCCCAGCGCTGTCCTGGTTCAACACCCCAGAGATTGAACTG
Organism: Puia sp.; assembly: GCA_035548895.1. Taxonomy (GTDB): domain Bacteria; phylum Bacteroidota; class Bacteroidia; order Chitinophagales; family Chitinophagaceae; genus Puia. The sequence goes on from DASZRP010000278.1 coordinate 3,513, forward strand.
GAACTGCCCTTTGGATAAGGGTGAACCGGCAAAGGTCTCGTAGGGGCCTTCCAGCTTAGCCAGGTCCTTGCTCGCGGTCATCGCGGCAAAATAGATCGTTTCAAATATATTCTTGTTCAGCAGCCTGGCGAGGTCGCTTTCGAACGGAAGCCTCAACTGAATAAATACATCAGCCAGTCCCTGCACGCCAATACCGATGGGACGATGCCGCAGATTGGACCGGCGCGCCTCTTCTATGGGATAATAATTGCCATCGATGATCCGGTTGAGGTTTTTGGTGATCTCGTAAGTCACTTCGAACAATTTCTGATGATCAAATTGTCCGTTGACGATGAACCGGGGCAGGGCCAGCGAAGCCAGGTTACAGACCGCCACTTCGTTCGCATCGGTATATTCCATGACCTCCGTACACAGGTTGCTGCTCTTGATAGTGCCCAGGTGCTGCTGATTGCTCTT
>DASZRP010000279.1:0-8438 GCA_035548895.1 Puia sp.
CTCAATCCACTATATACCGGCATGGCGCCAAAAGCAAAGCTGATCGCCAACGATTTCAGCAATATCCTAGTGAATACGCCGGTGTACGCCGGCGATTACAATATGGTGTTGTCGAATAATTCCTATTACAACGGCCTGGCCGGCTGTCCCGGCGAAGGTCAGTACGATGCATTGAGCAACTATATCGATGACCAACTGGTTAGTTATCCAAAAATATTACACGTATTCGCAGCCGGCAATGACGGGCCTTATACCTGCTCCGCATTTCCTGCTTCCTTCGCAACGATCAAGAGCGGTTTTCAGACAGCCAAAGACGTACTCACGGTCGGGAATTTCAGTAATGCAGATTATACAATTTCTTATACTTCAAGCCGGGGACCAGTCGCAGATGGCCGCATCAAACCGGAACTGGTGGCTGGCGGAGTAAATATCAATTCTACGCTGCCCTATAATACCTATGGCGGAATGAACGGCACCAGCATGGCTTCCCCTACTGCTACCGGCGTACTAACCTTGCTTTATGAACGATGGCGCCAACTTCATAGTGGCGCCGATCCCGATGCTGCCCTGATCAAGGCCCTGGTCGTAAACAGCGGCGACGATTTGGGGAACCCGGGACCGGACTACACTTATGGCTTTGGCATGCTTAACGGAAGAAAGGCTGCTGAAGCCATGGAACAAAACCATTATTTCACCGGAACAGCGACCAACGGCAGCCTCAGCCATTTTGCGATCTCTGCAATTCCGGCCGGTTCATACCAATTAAAAATAATACTTTACTGGCCCGACCAGCCTGCACAACCTTATTCTCCTGCCGCACTGATCAACGATCTTGACCTGTTGGTTACCGATCCCGGAGGCACCACCCATCTTCCCCTGGTGTTAGACAGTTCATCAACCGGTGTAAATAACATTGCGGTTGAAGGCGCAGATCATACCAACAATATCGAACAGGTGGTGATCAATAATCCCGCCGCCGGCGATTTTACCCTTACGGTAAAAGGAACAGCCATCGCCCAGGGACCGCAGCCATTTTATATTGCTTATGAAATTCTCCAGCCTTCTGTTACCGTTGAATTTCCTTTCGGCGCGGAGACCCTTGCTCCGGGTGAACTGACAACAATTCGCTGGACGCCCTATGGCGGCGATGGAAATACATTTACGGTAGAATATTCTACCGATGGCGGAAGCAATTGGAACCTGATTAGCTCCAATGTTCCATCCACTGCGCGGTCGATTAGCTGGCTGGTCCCCAACCTGTCCACCACTCAGGCCCTGGTCCGCGTAACCCGGAATACGGTGGGTTATTCCGATGTTTCGGATTATCCATTCACTATTCTTGGTCAGCCGGTATTAGCGGTTACGAAACCCTGTGTCGGCTATGCGCAGCTCACCTGGAACAAAATTCCAGGTGCAGATCACTATCAGGTCATGCAGCTGATGGGTGATTCCATGCAGACCATCGCCACCATTACCGATACCAGCTTCCTGGTCAGCCCGCTCAGCAAGGACAGCAGCTACTGGTTCAGCGTACGCGCTGTAAGCGGCGGCACCGTAGGCCGGAGAGCCATTGCCGGCAATATTATTCCTAATGGAGGGCCCTGCACATTAACGGCATTGAACAATGACCTGGTGGCGGACAATCTGGTTGCGCCGGTCACCGGGCGAAAGTATAGCTCTTCTCAACTAGGACCAACGCAACTGCGCGTAACCGTTAGAAACTCCGGTTCGATAGCGACCTCTTCGCCCGTTACGTTTTCCTACCAGGTGAACGGCGGGCCGACGGTCAGTGAAATCTACAGTGGATCCCTACCAGCTCATATAAGCGGTATTTACACTTTTTCAGCAGCCAACAGCTATGACTTCTCCGCGCCGGGCACTTATATCGTGAAAACCTGGACAAGCTATTCGCCCGATCCGGTATCTGCCAACGATACCACCACCACCATTGTCCGTCAGCTAAGCAATGACCCGATAACGCTCGCTCCTTCGTTTATGGAAGGATTTGAATCGGCTACGAATCAAAGCCCGATTTCCAAAAGGACCGGTCTCGATAGCCTCGACCGCGCGGATTTCAACAATTCAAACAGCAACGGGAGGCTCAGCACTTTCTTCAACAGCGGTTTTGCACGCACGGGCAATCGCAGTATTACCCTGGACGTGATCAATAGTGGAACCGTTGCGGCCGATTCAATGATCACAACCTTCAATCTCTCGAACTACTCGGCAGCCGATCAGATCTGGCTTGATCTTTACTACAAAAAGCAATCGGTGGTTCCCACTTACCCTGGCAATGCCATTTGGATACGCGGGAACGACCAGGCAGTCTGGATCCCTGTCAAAGGCCTTTCAGATCCAACAGATCCGACAGGTACTTATATTCATGTGAATGTAGATGTGTCCGGAATACTCGCAAGCGCCAGTCCGGCGCAGACGGTGAGCAGCAGTTTCCAGGTACGATGCGGCGTTGAAGGATATACGCCCGCAGCTTCGCCTATTGCCGGCGGTGTATCTGGCGGTGGCATCACGTTCGACGATTTTATGCTGACCAAATCGCTGAACGATGCGGCCCTGTCTACCGTGCTCCAGCCCAACATGAAAAATATCTGCGGTCTCTCCAATGCCGAAGCGGTAACGATCAAGATAAAAAACTACAGCACCGATTCGCTGCACAATATACCGGTAACCTATGCCATCAATGGCGATACGGTAACGGAGACCATTCCATTTATCAAACCGAAGGACAGCCTGACCTATACCTTCACCAAAACAGCGGATATGTCCGCTTTCGGCGCCTACCTGTTCAAAACCTGGGTGAGTGACCCGGATGACAATTATCACAACAACGATAGCTCGCAGAGCTTCTTCGTGCAGACCACTCCGCTCATCAGCCAGTATCCTTATCTCGAAGGCTTTGAAAATAATAACGGCTACTGGTTCACCAATGGCATTAACGACGACTGGCAATGGGGCAGGCCGCAAAAGACAATTATTCATAAAGCCGCCAACGGCAATAATGCCTGGGTCACCCGGCTTACGGGGAATTACAGCGATAACGAATATGCCTATCTCTATTCCCCCTGCTTCGATCTCAGCAGCCTGAACCAGCCCGTGCTCAGCTTCAGTCATATTTTCAAAACAGAGGACGATTGCGATTGCGATTTCCACTGGGTAGAATACAGCCTGGATGATTCGGTATGGACCGTATTGGGCGACAATACCACAGGCGTGAACTGGTACGACAAAGCAGCTCCGAAAGCCTGGCAGCAATCCGTGGCGCGCTGGCATGTGTCCAGTATCGATATCCCGGTTCATCCGTCCAAGATCCGTTTCCGCATCGTAATGTATTCCGACCCTGGAACCAATGATGAAGGCGTAGGCATTGACGATGTGCATGTATTCGACAAGGCGCCGGTGTTTACCGACAGTCTGCAGACCAGCATTACCCAACCCGTCAGCGGTACGGACTGGATGAATTTCGACCTGAATGGAAAAAGGATCTTTTCCATCAACCCCAATGGCCAGGACCTTGGAAATACCAGGCTATCGCTTTTCAATGATTCCGGAGCAGTGAGGGACACGGCAGGTCAATATTATGGCGGGCGGAACTGGGTGGTGCGAACCGACAGGCAGCCGTTAGACAGTGTCGGTGTCAGATATTATTTCACCGATTCAGAGATCAATAAACTGCTCTTCGACACGGCCTGTTCCACCTGCGTGAATCCTGAAGACGCCTATTCGGTTGGAGTAACTCAATACAGTAGCCCGGATGGATCGGAAGAAGACAGCACATTGCGCAATAATATCAAAGGCAGCTACTTATTTCATAAACCTCAACAAGATATTCAGGTTATTCCTTACGATAATGGTTACTATGCCGAGACCAAAGTGGCCGGTTTCTCTGAATTCTGGATCAACGCAGGCGGAATAAAACAGGATCATCCGCTGGCAGCCTGGTTAAAAGACTTTACTGCCGTGCGGGTCGGTGCGAAAGGGCAGCTTCAGTGGGACACCTGGCAGGAGATAGCCAGCCGGCAGTTTGTCATTGAAAGAAGCCCGGACAGCGTTAATTTTACCGAGATCGGTACCCTGCCGGCGCAACCGCATCTGGATTCAATTCAAAGCTATCAGTTCATTGACCCGAACCTGTTGAAGGGAGAAAACTATTACCGGCTCAAGCTGATATATGATAATGGAGACAGCCTGTATTCGCCGGTGCGCAGGATCGATTACGATTCCAGCCATGTGGTAATTGGCATTTATCCCAACCCGACCAACGATTGGATTAATATCAATACAACTTCAGAGTGCCATGATATTCAGGTATTTGACGTATCGGGACGATTATTGATCCGACGCCGGACCTCGGGAACCGAACAGCGTCTTTTCTTAGGATCATTGGCAAGGGGGGTATATGTACTGAAAATATGGACCGACGCAGGGACCAGGTTGGCAAAGATCGAAAAAAGATAGGGTTATGTGCCTGAAACACACTACCTTTGCAAACTATTTAAAAAATGCTGATGAGCAGCCGCCGGGAATTTGAAATTGCGTTTGTAGGGTTAAAACCCGGCGTTCATGAGTACGAATATCGGATAACGGACAGGTTCTTTGAAGCTTATCAGCAGCAGGATTTTAAGAACTGCGATGTACAGGTTAAGCTGTTCCTGGAAAAGAACCAGGGGTTTATGATCCTGCGTTTTGAGGTAGTGGGGAAAGTGGACGTACAGTGCGACCGTTGTGGCAATCCGCTTCCGTTAGACCTCTGGGATGAGTTCAAAGTGTTGGTGAAACTGGTTGAAGATCCGGAGATCATGAACCTGGAGGAGGAAGATCCCGATGTATATTATATATCGAGAACGGAAAGCCACCTTCACATTTCAGATTGGATCTACGAATTCATCAATCTGAGCATTCCGGTTCAACGGATGTGCAAGGAAGACGAGATCGGTAGACCGCAATGCAATCCGGAAGTGCTGGCCATGCTGAAAAAGCTCGATGCCAGTTCAGGCAATGAAGAAAATCCGCTGTGGAAGGGACTGGAGAAGTTCCGGACACCGAAGTAAGACAATCATTAGGTTATTTATAAATTGAAGAGTCATGCCAAATCCCAAACGGAGACATTCCCAACAGCGCAGCGCCAAGCGCAGAACGCACTATACCGCGTCTAAAGTAACCCTTAGCAAGGACAGCACGACCGGCGAATTGCATGTGCGTCATCGCGCCCATATAAGCGAAGGCAAGCTGTATTACAAAGGAAAAGTAGTCGCTGAAAAATCGCCTGTAAAATAAGGCTGTTACTGTTCTGTCCGCTAGTACACTGGTTATTCATATAGATCGAACCGGATGAATATTGCAATAGACATGATGGGCGGAGACTTTGCACCCGAGGAAGTGGTGAAAGGTATCCGGGATTACTTATCCGATCATGCAGGTTCTTCCTTTATCTTGTTGATAGGAGACGAAGCCCAATTGAAGCCGCTTGTCGCAGCCTACCAGCTGCCGGCCAACCGGTGCAAGACCATAGATGCCCCGGAAGTGATCGGCATGCATGAGCATCCGCTGAAAGCGCTCAAGGAAAAGCAGCGGTCATCCATTGCCGTTGGATTTCATTTGCTTTCCACCGGCAAGGCAGATGCTTTTATCAGCGCCGGAAATACGGGCGCCATGCTGATCGGCTCCCTGTACACCATTAAGCCCATTGAAGGGATCCAGCGGCCTACCATCGCCACCGTAATCCCCCGTGAAAACGGCAGTACCGGATTATTGTTAGATGTGGGCGCCAACGCCGACTGCAAGGCAGAGCATCTGAATCAGTTCGCCGTGCTCGGCTCGCTTTACGCGAACCATATCCTGGGCGTGGACAATCCCCGGGTTGGATTGCTGAACATTGGTGAAGAAGAAGGCAAAGGCAATGTGCTGGCCCAGGCAACCTATCCCCTGCTGAAGGCAAATACCCAAATTAATTTTATTGGCAATATCGAAGGCCGCGACATTTTCATGGACTCCGCCGACGTGATCGTTTGCGAAGGGTTCACCGGAAACGTGATCCTGAAGCTTGCGGAATCGCTCCATGAAGTGATCGGGCGTCAGCAGATCAAAAACGAATACTTCGACCGCTTTAACTTCGAAGACTACGGCGGTACGCCGGTGCTCGGTGTAAACAAACCCGTTATTATAGGTCATGGTATCTCCCATGCCAAGGCTTTCCGGAATATGCTCCTGCTGGCGGAAAAAATGATCGAAACGAAATTGCTGGAGAAAATGGCACTGAGTTTTAAGGGTTAACGGATAAAGGTTGGCGGTTAACGGACTCTTTGTGTATCGTGCTGACTACCTATAATCAACCTGATTCACTGAACGTCAGCCAACCGTCCACCGCTAACTGTCATCTTTTTTGCGCTGCGCGCAAAAAAATCGCTACCGGCTCATAAGCCGGATTCTGTTCTTATGCCATCATTTATCTGGCCTCTCCATTACTGAAGAGATCTAGCTGCCTACCCGTTCTGTCTGCCTTTCGACCGGTGGGCGGGTCGCACACCTCCCGGGTAAAACCCGTTCTACAGAACTTACATGGCATTACAGCATACAAGGTTTACCCTCAACATGCATTGCTGCATGCAGTCGTGGGCTCTTACCCCACGTTTTCACCCTTGTCCCGGCTGAGCCGGGACGGTTATTTTCTGTGGCACTATCTGTATCATGATGCCCATGCAACGATGACCCCGGCGCTTAACCGGTGTATTGCCCTGTGCTGTCCGGACTTTCCTCCCCGTTTCCGGAGCGATGGCCCGGCCGGTAGCGGATGCAAAATTAAAGAAATATCTCCGTGGCGCCGTAACCGTACCGCGGATCATATTGATTGATGAAGGAGCGCACTTCCCGGCGGGTTTTGAGGATATCATGGATCTCGTCTTTCAGCCGGCCCGTTCCTACCCCGTGGATCACGATGAGGTTGTGCTGATGATGAGCTATCGCCAGGTCAAGATATTTTTCAAAAGTGTCCAACTGCAGGGTCAGCTTCTCAAAATTCGTGAGATGACTCCAGGAGTCAGTGAGCTTCTCGATGTGCAGATCAACCTCATATTTTGGCTGCTCTAAGTGCTGGCGGCTCTGTGCGGCATCGTAAATTTTATATCCTTTGGTCTGGAGTCGGCTCAGGTCAGGTTTATCTTCTTCCGGCGCCTTGTCGGGATAGGTATCGAATAGTTTGTAACGGAAACTGGCATCTCCTTTTTTTCGCATTTCCTCGATACGCATGAAGATCTGCCTGGGCTTTAATTTCAACGAACGCTCGTAGTGCGGCTCCTTATTTTTAAGCGGGGAAAGCAAACTAAAATCGAATTCAAAAGCGGGACTGTCATTCACCGTCGCGAATGCCATATCGTGCAGATAGAAATCTTTTCCCGTGCCAATTTCATTATCCAGCTCAAAGTCCACTTTACCAAAATAGGAAAGCTTATAGTTGAACCGAAGCCCCTGCGCCGTATGGTTGATCAGGCTGATCTTTAAACTTTCCACTACTTCATCTCCAAATTCATCGGTGTCTGAAACCGGCAATAAGCTCAGCCAGACGCCATCCATCGAATTATTCCCGGCAGGCGATTTATCTACCGGCAACTGATCAACAAACTGCTTTTGCTTTTGCGGAGGCGCGGGCTTCTTTTCCCTGAATCGTTTGAAATAGGGAAAGTCAAGCTGATCGATATAAGCAGGGAATCGAACGCCGCGAACGTCTACCAGCACCATTTTGTCGTTGATTATTTCGACCACCTCTCCTTCTTCGTTGGAATGCAGAACAGTGACCTTGTCGCCCACCTGAAATTTCATAGGCAAATTTACCAGAAAAAGCAGCGCAGCGGGGAGCGATTCCCGGGCAATTTTAGGAACTAAAATATTATCTTACATCAGTTAGAGATTGAACCTGATCGGCTATGAAGTATTCCGGGTTATATAAAAAAAGAAAATGGCACCGCCATTCCCGCATCCCACTCATCCTGCTGCTGATCTCCTCCATTATATTAGCCACTATATTCTATACCATCCGCTACCGGTTCAGCACAGTACTCGAATATATTGTCGAAAAAGAAACCGGTGGACGTTATGCCTTTTATGCCAAAAGCATGAATATTTCGCTGCTGAAAAAACGCATCATCATGGACGAAGGAGAAGTCGTTTGCCAGGATTCCAGCGATGAAAACGCACACTATAATCTCGCCATTCCACGCATCTATTTCTCGATCGCTTCCTGGAAAGAGCTGTTATTCAGGAAAAAGATTGTCATCGACAGTTTTTCCATTATCAACCCCCAATTTTCGGTTTATACGGTAAAGGCGGACACTGTCCGCCGCAGTAGGCCCTTTCATCCCGGAGACATACTCACCTATCTCGAAGAGACCTTGGAACACCTGAACGCCCGCTCCCTGAGCATCAGGAAC
>DASZRP010000280.1:0-4026 GCA_035548895.1 Puia sp.
CATCCAGCACGGATGACAAACGGCCGCCGTATTTTTCTGGAATTGCGCTTTTATACAACTCGACGCCTTTTACTGCATCCGGATCGAAGGCGGAGAAGAAACCAAAGAGATGGCTGGGATTATAAATTGTGGCATCGTTGAAGAGGATCAGGTTCTGATCGGCAGCGCCTCCCCGCACATTGAAACCATTGCTGGCTTCGCCCACGGAAGTAACGCCGGGAAGTGCCATCACAACTTTGATGATATCGGTTTCGCCGAAAACAACAGGCACCTGTTTAATAGTTTGAATGCTTAGCTTGTTCACGCCCATCTGAACGCTACGGGTATTCGAAGTTTTTTCTGCTGATACGATCACGGCTTTAAGGCTCGCCACATATTCCACCAGCTCGATATTCAGTTTTCCGTCGCCGAGCAACAGAATCTGGCGACGGGTATCTTTCATGCCAAAGCTGCTGATATTGATCTGGTGGCGCCCGCGAGGAAGGGTGATAGTGTAATAACCAAACTGGTCGGTATTGATCACCACCGGTGGCGTGTCGCTGCGGATGGTTGCGCCGGCTATCGGTTCACCGGTTTTGGCATCCCTTATATAACCGGCCATCGTGGCTTTGCCTGCCAGAGAACCGGTGCGGGCGCCTATTTCAAATAACTTACTCTCGGGCGAAATTTTTGTATTGTCCGATACTGTTTCCTCCGGCATATAGTCCCGGACCGCTGCGGTATCAGGATGGTCAGTTCCGCCATTGAAATAATGTTTTGGCAATTCGGTTTGTATGGTGACCAGGTGAGTAATAAACACATTCCTGTACTGCCGATCGATGGCGAAATGGAACCCGGTATGCTGGAAAACCTGATCAAGCAATTTATCCAGTTTAACCTGATCGGCAGTCAGGTTGATCTCCAGGCTATCTGTTTCCGCCGGATCAAAATAGAAATGGAAACCCGTCTTCGCTTCCAGTTCCCGGGCGAGGCGGGAAAAGGAATAACCCCGAAAATCGCCAGAGATGGCATTCGTTTCCTGCGCGTTAAGCCGCACGGCAGACAACAACCCGATCAGGATGATATAAAACCGACGACTGCTCATGCTAGGGCGTGATTTGAGAATAATAAACAACGGTTTTGGTAAAGGCTTCTTCAGGCTTTTTCCGGAAATTCAATTTGTTGACATGAATGAACTTTTTCAACTGATCTTTTTTATCCGCCAGCAAATCCAGCAACTCATCCCGGCTGCCGACGGCGTGAAAGCCCGATGTGGTTCTCAGGAAAAAGTAGTTATAGTCTAGGTATTTGAAATCTTCATAACCTACCGGGGTATTCAATTTCTTGATCCGTTTGACGTAAAGGGAAGCCGAACCGTTGCTTAATTCTTCATAATATCCGTCTTTCAGCAGCCCGTTTGTGGCGGCGGCGGTGAATTTGATGAACCGATGCCCGTCGAGCAGGAAGGAATCGATCTTTTTCTTTTCCAGACGCATCAGGGCTTTGCCGTCAAAATCCGCAGCGATCAGTTCGTCGATCGTAAGGTCATATTGCAATCTGAGCGAAGGATATTCGACACCGCGGTAAGATACTGATCCGGATAGCAGATCGTTCGACTCAAAAAAAGGGAAACCAATCGCGCGCTGTCCGTTCCGAATATACTCCGGGCCGTTATAGAGTTGGGCATTCTCGGCAATTTCATCAAGATATATCTGGCGCAGGCGACTGCCAGCGGCATCCGGCGCGGACTGACCCATTAATGATTGGGAACAAATAAGGAGAACGAGGCAAAAGCAATAAACGCAGCGCGACGCAGCAAAATTCATTTTCTCAATGGCATGTTTGGTAACTACAAATTCCAGTGTCCCCAAAAGAAAATCAATTTAGGTAAAATCTTCGGGAATCGGCATAAACCTGCCTGCCGTTCATGGAACCGGCGTAACGAATCTCGTGATCCACCGACTGGTATCAGGTTCCATACTGCGGTCCGTTACCAGCGATTGAAACGAAATAGCCATTTGGGGAATGCCATGATCGAGTATGTAATTGTTGAAGACCCGAAGGCCCCGACTGATGGTTGAATCACCGCCCGTCACTTCTCCAATGACGATCTTCCAGGGAACGAAACGCTTGAATTCCATATCTCCCCGGCTTTCCAGGTGCCTGTCAATCGGAATAGCGGTCATGGCCTGATAACCTCCCTCCACTTTTTCTATACGAAGCATCGGGAAATTGACTTCGTGCGCGTGATGATCGCGAATAAAGGCCTTAATTCTGCCGATTGCGCTATAGATCTGTTTTGTGGTCGGATAGTTGGCAGAAATGAATTTGGTAGTGACCAGCGCGGAATCCATCGTCATCGTTTGCCAGATACGCATATCGTAAACATGCATGGGATTGCGCAGATAACCGCGTATGGTATCCAGCACCTGCTGTATAGTGGAAGCAATGGATTTGGCTTGTTGATATTGCCGGATCCTCAGGATAGGGTTTTTGCTGGTCGGGCTTTGATATTCCCAGGCCAGGATAGTGGAATCTCGATGGAAAGGGATAACACTGATCCGGGTTGTAAATTGACCACCATTTTTTTCTATTATAACAGCCCGGCCGCTATAATACAATTCGCCGGGACGAAAACGTGTATCTGGTTGAGCCGCCCCGCTCGCATTAGTGTCAAGTTCGTTGGCAGAAAGCCAGTGATACCAGTTAGATTCATCCATCAATTCCCGGAATACTGCGTTGGGATGAATATTGATCTGTACCCGCTGGGAAACAATGAGGTCTTTTGGGATCAGTATGTAAGGTAGCAGGACGGCGACTAACAACAGGAGAAATAGCAACGGATAGATCCATTTTTTCATACAGGCGGGGCTGGTTTTTTATAGTATAATTAAAACCAGTCAAAATCTTTATTGATAATCAATTAATTACAAAGACAGCTTTCAAAAATACCCGGGAAACCCTGCTTTAAAACGATTCATTCCCCATACCTTTGCCGTCCATTTTAAACAGTCACCGGGATAGCGGTGGCAAAAATAAACAATAAGCATCATGAGCAAACTACATTTCGTTACCAAACATGCGAACGAGGCTACCGTACAACGGAATTGGTTCGTTGTCGACGGTACTAATCAAACCGTAGGTCGCATGAGCGCGCGCATCGCTGCGATGTTGCGCGGCAAGCACAAAGCCTATTACACCCCGCACGTGGACTGCGGAGATTTCATCGTGGTGATCAATGCCGACAAGGTCCTGTTCACCGGGAACAAGCCGGAAGATAAGATCTACATCAATTTCTCCGGTTACCCAGGTGGCAAGAAAGAAGAAACTGCCAAGAGCCTGCTGAAGCGCCGGCCCGAAGCAGTTGTGGAAAGAGCGGTAAAGGGCATGCTCCCGAAGAACCGTTTGGGAAGAAAGATGTTCAAAAAGCTGTTCGTATACAGCGGCGCCGAACATCCGCACACCGCCCAGCAACCTAAACCACTTTCCTTTTAATTATCACATCTCCACATTACCACATTTTCAAATTTTCTTTATACATGGAAAAACAAAAAACCGCCACCGGACGCCGTAAAGAGGCTGTAACCAGGATCTTCCTGAGCCGTGGCAGTGGCAAAATCGTCGTCAACGATAAGGACTACAAGGCCTACTTCCCGCTCACTTACCTTCAGAACGAAGTGGATGTGGCCCTGAGGACCGTCGAGTCGCTGGATAAATTCGATATCCAGATCAATGCCACCGGAGGTGGAATTAAAGGTCAGGCGGAAGCCTGCAAGCTGGGCATCGCCCGCGCCCTGCTGGAAGTGAATCCCGAGTTCCGCCCGGTGCTGAAAGCGGCCGGACTGCTGCGGCGCGACCCAAGGGCTGTGGAGCGGAAAAAGCCGGGCCGCAAAAAAGCCAGGAGAAGCTTCCAGTTCAGCAAACGTTAATCAATATTCATTCAAACCGTCTGCCGCGGTTCCTTCGAAAACTGCGGTTCAAAGTTTAACCTAATATGGAACAAAATACTTCACTTCAGCAGCAGTTACTGGAAGCCGGCGTGCATTT
>DASZRP010000281.1:0-11658 GCA_035548895.1 Puia sp.
CGAAACGGGTGAACACGAATTTCTCTACGAATTCTTCTAAGGGAACACCGTATTGCAGGCCAATAGAGATGGCAATGGCGAAACAGTTGAGCATACTGCGCATAGTCGCGCCCTCCTTGGCCATGTCGATGAAGATCTCGCCCACCGTACCATCCGCATATTCGCCGGTACGCAGGAAGATGGCCTGCCCGTTGATCTTGGCCTTCTGCGTAAAGCCGCGGCGCTTGGCCGGCAGGGTCCTTCTTTCCACGATGGTCGCCAGCTCCCGCTTGAGCTTGGTATCGGGGGAAGACTGCACCCTTTTCTGTACTTCTTCCAGCAGCTCACGCACGGTAAGCTGGCTCATGTCCACGATCTTCGGTTCAATGCCTACCGGCGGTTCATTCGGTATCGTCGCCTTGACTTCTTCTGTTTTCTCCGTCTTTTTCTTTTTATCCGATTTATTGCTGAGCGGTTGCGAAAGCTTCGAACCATCGCGATAGAGCGCACAGGCTTTCAGACCCAGCTTCCAGCTCAGCATATAGGCATCGGCGATCTCTTCCACCGTAGCCTCGTTGGGCAGGTTGATGGTTTTGGAAATGGCGCCGCTGATGAAGGGTTGAACCGCAGCCATCATACGGATATGCCCATGCGCATGAATATAACGTTCACCAATACGGCCGCATTTATTGGCGCAGTCGAATACGGGCAGGTGTTCCGAACGCAGGAAGGGTGCGCCTTCCACGGTCATCGTACCGCAGACATAATCGTTCGCGATAGTGATCTGTTCTTCGCTGAAGCCGAGGGCTTCCAGCAGGCTCCATTCGAAGTTGAAATAATCTTCCGGCTGGAATCCCAAACGGCGCAGGCATTCTTCCCCAAGGGTATAGACATTGAATACAAAGCCGATCTCGAAGGCGGTAGCAACGGCCGCGTCCAGTTTCTGGATCTCTTCGGCAAAGAACCCTTTCTCACTGAGCGTTTGGTGATTGATATACGGCGCCCCGGCAAAGGTGCCTGCGCCTACGGCGTATTTTACAATGGCATCGATCTCTCTTTCGCGGTAGCCGAGATTTTTCAGCGCGGTGGGAACCGACTGGTTAATGATCTTGAAATAGCCGCCACCGGATAGTTTCTTGAATTTTACCAGGGCAAAATCCGGTTCAACCCCTGTCGTATCGCAGTCCATCACTAAACCGATGGTACCCGTGGGCGCAATTACCGTGGTCTGCGCGTTCCGGTAACCGTATTTCTCTCCGAGCTGAACGGCATCGTCCCAGGCGCGGGTTGCCGCCGTCAGCAGGTAGTCGGGACAGTACTTGGCTTTTATGCCCACGGGTTTGATTCCCAGATTTTCGTACTCATCGGCATCATAAGCAGCCAGGCGGTGATTTCTCATCACACGAAGCATGGCATCCCGGTTTTCTTCGAACTTGGGGAAAGCGCCGAGCACACGGGCCATCTCGGCGGAAGTACTATACGCCACCCCGGTCATGATCGCGCTGATCGCTCCGGCAATGCCGCGGGCTTCTTCGCTGTCGTAAGCAATGCCCATCACCATCAGCATGGATCCGAGATTGGCGAAACCAAGCCCCAGGGTGCGATAGTCGTAGGAAAGCTGGGCCACTTCCTTCGAAGGGAACTGGGCCATCAATACGGAGACCTCGAGCACCGCCGTCCATAACCGGCAGGTATACTCGAAACCTTCCACGTCGAAGCTGTTGCTGGTTTCATCGTAGAACCGGCGCAGGTTGACCGAAGCCAGGTTGCAGGCCGTGTTATCCAGGAACATGTATTCGGAACAAGGGTTGGAGGCCCGGATACGGCCACCGGCAGGGCAGGTATGCCACTCGTTAATGGTGGTGTCGTATTGGGTACCCGGGTCAGCACAACGCCATGCTGCATAATTTATCTGGTTCCAGACCTCTTTGGCGGGAATCTTTTTCATTACCCGGCCATCGCTTCTGGCTTTCAATTCCCAGTCTTCGTCTCTTTCCAGTTTTTCGAAAAAGCTATTGGGAATGCGAACGGAATTGTTCGAGTTCTGGCCGCTGACCGTGCGGTATGCCTCTCCTTCATAGTCGCTCGGGTAACCGGCGGCGATCAGGGCGCCCACTTTCTTCTCTTCTTCCATTTTCCAGTTAATGAACTGCATGATCTCCGGGTGATCCAGATCGAGGCAAACCATCTTGGCCGCCCGGCGGGTAGTGCCGCCCGACTTGATCGCACCGGCAGCGCGGTCGCCGATCTTCAGGAAACTCATCAGTCCGCTGGAAGTGCCCCCTCCGCTCAGTTTCTCCCCTTCGCCCCGGATGCTGGAGAAATTGGTTCCTACCCCCGATCCGTATTTAAAGATGCGGGCTTCGCGAACCCAGAGGTCCATGATGCCCCCATCGTTTACCAGGTCGTCTTCCACGCTCAGGATGAAACAGGCGTGTGGCTGGGGACGCTCGTAAGCGGATGTGGATTTCTTCAGCTGGCCATCGTTCTGATCCACATAATAATGGCCCTGGGGCTTGCCTGAAATGCCATAGCTTTCATATAAACCGGTATTGAACCATTGCGGGCTGTTGGGTACACAGGCCTGGTTCAGAATGGAATAGACCAACTCTTCGTAAAAGATTTGTGCGTCGCGGTCGGTGGCGAAATAGCCATAACGGATACCCCAGACTTTCCAGCAATTGGCTAAACGATGAGCCACCTGTTTAATGGAAGTCTCCCGGCCAAGGGACCCATCGGGCTGGGGAACGCCGGCCTTGCGAAAGTATTTCTGGGCGAGAATATCCGTGGCGATCTGGCTCCATCCTTTCGGCACTTCCACATTCGTCATTTCGAACACGATCTCTCCCGTCGGGTTACGGATCACCGAGCTCCGGTAATCGTATTCAAACTGATCAAACACATTGATATCGTCGCGGGTGAACCGACGGCCGAAAAACAGCCCTTTCGCAGTCTGCGTTGTATTACTAACCATATGGGTGAAGCTTTAAGTTGTTTTAGGAAAAAAGATCGATGCCTGCCTGACTTATTACCGAATTGTTAAGTGCTAACGAAAGTATTTTCTGGAATCGAAATTTCCCGTCCTGAAATATTAACACCTGTGGAAAAGAATCGTTGATAAATCCTGTATTGCAAGCTGGTATTCGTTCGGCTGATTTATGCACAGAAAACCCACCGGATTGGTATAAATTTTTTTTGCAAAAACCGGAATATTCAGTTTTATAGGTTGAAGAGTCTATGCCACACCGTGAGTCATTTTTCCCCGATCGGCATTGAAAGTGAAATGCTTAGCCAAAAACGTTTTTCAAAAAACGGGGTGATCCGGTTTTAAAACCGGGAAAGTTTTCAGACATTTGTTAAAGCAACCCGCTGCATGAAGGACACGATCTATTCCGCTTTAGTGGCAAAAAAAAGAACCCGGCGAAAGTCCTTCGCGGTGCTTATCGACCCCGACAAGGTGGATAACCCCAAAACGGCGAAGATCATCGATCTGGCCGTCCGCGCCCAGGTGGATTATCTCTTCGTCGGTGGCAGCCTGGTGATCTCGCACCAGTTAGATGAAGTGGTTCAGCAGATCAAGGCCAGCTGCCATATCCCGGTCATTCTTTTCCCCGGTTCACCCTCCCAGATCTCTCCTTATGCCGACGGGCTTTTATACCTGTCGCTGATCTCGGGCCGCAACCCCGAGCTGCTGATCGGCCAGCATGTTATTTCCGCCCCGCTCGTTAAGAAAAGCGGCCTGGAGATCATGTCTACCGGCTATATGGTGATCGACGGAGGAGCGCCGACCACCGTTTCCTATATCAGCAACGCCAGTCCGATACCGGCCGACAAGAACGAGATCGCGCTCTGCACCGCCATGGCGGGCGAAATGTTAGGCATGAAGCTGATCTATATGGATGCGGGCAGCGGCGCACGCCGGCCGGTTTCCGAAGAGATGATCCAGCTCGTTTCCTCCTTCGTGGAAGTGCCCCTGCTGGTAGGCGGCGGCATCAAGGACCCCGAAAAAGTATACTTGGACGCCAAGGCCGGGGCTGACCTCATCGTGGTGGGCAATGCCATCGAGAAAGACGCCGGCCTGCTCGCCGAAATGGCTTCCGCCCTGCATTCCGTTTCCGTGGCCGGACTGCCCTAACGGCTGGAAGACAATTTTTTAACCAAAAAATTCCAACTGCATTCCAAAAAAGCTGTTACTTTGTACGGTTAAACAAATCGGTCATCCTTTTTCTACTGAAATGAAAAAAAACTCACCCATATCAGTCCTTACCGGAGTGGTATTGCACGCCTTCAATAAGCGTGGGTTTTTTGTAGCGCCTGCCTGCGTTATTTTTTCTGTTCGCCCCATTCCCTTTTGGGTACGACGTTGATATCTCACATCCATAGACGTCCGCCTTTCCGGACCTATGCCCCGTACTCAGTCGGGTTCTTATCATCAATGATTCAGTCATTGGCATTTTTCTATCTCATGTAATCAAGCAATGGAACAGGAACAAAAGTTCAATATACAGGTCGCAAACGCCTCTCATCAGGACTTTGCGCAGATCATCGTGGATGAAATGGAATCTTCCGCGAAGGCCCGCGGGACCGGAATTGCCAAACGAAGTCCCGATTATATCAAAGCGAAAATGCGGGAAGGCAAGGCCGTTATTGCCTTTACGGAAGACGGCATCTGGGCCGGCTTCTGCTATATCGAAACCTGGAGTCACGGGGAATATGTGGCCAACTCGGGACTGATCGTCGCGCCACCCTTCCGCAAAAGCGGGCTGGCGAAAAAGATCAAGAAAAAGATCTTCGAGCTGAGCCGGAAGATGTATCCCGAAGCCAAGATCTTCGGCCTTACCACCGGCCTGGCGGTGATGAAGATCAATTCAGAGCTGGGGTATGAACCGGTCACCTACTCCGAGCTTACCCAGGACGAAGCCTTCTGGGCAGGCTGCAAGAGCTGTGTGAACTACGAGATCCTCATGAGCAAGGATCGCAAGAACTGCATGTGCACGGCGATGCTCTACGACCCGAAAGATCATTACAAGCCCGAGGAGACGACGGAAGATTTCGTGAAGAAAAGCAAGCTCTACGAACGCTTCATGAAATTCAAGCAATGGGTGATGCTGAAGAGCTTGCTCCGCAAGGAAAAAGTGGATATGGCCCTGACTGAGCTCGGCCTGTTCCGCAAATGGAAGAAAAACAAACCAGCAATAAAACCAATCCGGATCAATGAGTAAAGAAAACAAAAAAGTCGTGCTGGCCTACAGCGGCGGCCTGGACACTACCTTCTGCGCCATCTACCTGAACAAGGTGAAGGGACTGGAAGTGCATGCCCTTACCGTAAACACCGGCGGATTCAGCGCGGCAGAGATCGGCGATATTGAAGCAAGAGCAAAAAAACTGGGCATCGCCTCTTTTAAATCGGTCGACGTTACGGAAGAATATTATCAATCCTGCATCCGCTACCTGATCTTCGGCAATGTGCTGAAGAACGCTACCTATCCGCTGAGCGTAAGCGCCGAGCGCATGGTACAGGCCATTGCCGTTGCCAAATACGTACAGGAACTGGATGCCGCTTATGTAGCCCATGGCAGCACCGGCGCCGGCAACGACCAGGTTCGTTTCGACATGGTATTCCAGAGCATCGTACCGCAGGCAGAGATCCTTACCCCCATCCGCGATCTGAAGTTGAGCCGGGAACAGGAGATCAGTTTTTTGAAAGAACACGGCGTAAGCATGAATTTCGAAAAGGCGCAATACAGCATCAACAAAGGGCTCTGGGGAACTTCCGTCGGCGGAAAAGAAACGCTGACCTCGCATGACTATCTCCCGGAGAATGCCTGGCCCACACCGGTCACTTCACACAACCCTGAAAAGATCACGCTGGAATTTGAAAAAGGGGAACTGAAATCCGTGAACGACAGGAAATTCAAACATCCGGTTCAGGCCATACAATACCTTCAAAGCATTGCCCAGCCCTTTGGCATCGGCCGCGATATCCATGTCGGCGATACGATCATCGGCATCAAGGGCCGCGTGGGATTTGAAGCAGCCGCTCCGCTGATCATTATCAAATCGCACCACCTGCTGGAGAAACATACGCTCACCAAATGGCAGCTCTACTGGAAGGACCAGCTTGCTTCCTGGTACGGCAACTGGCTGCATGAAGGTCAGATGCTGGACCCTACGATGCGTAATATCGAAAAGTTCCTGGAAGACACGCAGGCTACGGTTTCCGGGAAAGTATTTGTAAAGCTGGAACCTTATCGCTTTACGGTGACCGGTGTGGAAAGTCCGCACGACCTGATGAGCAGCCGCTTCGGTTCTTACGGAGAAATGAACAGTGGCTGGACGGGCGACGATGTGAAAGGCTTTGCGAAGATCTTCGGCAACCAGTCATCGATTTATCACAAGATCAACGAGACGACGAAATGAGTAAGAAAATCAAGATAGGCATTAGTGGAGGGGCCGGTTATACGGGCGGAGAGCTCATCCGGATCCTGCTGCACCATCCGCAGGCGGAGATCCGGTTCGTACAAAGCAAGAGCAATGCGGGAAACGGAGTGGCCAGCGTGCATGAAGACCTGGCCGGCGATACGGACCTGGTGTTCACGGAAAATCTTCAGTCCGATATCGATGTACTTTTTCTTTGCCTTGGTCATGGCGCAGCGAAAAAATTTCTAACTGAAAATGCAATTGACAGATCGGTGCGCATCATCGACCTCTCGAACGATTTCCGTTTGAAGGCCCATGCTGAGTTCAACGGGAGACAGTTCGTGTATGGCCTGCCCGAGTTGAACCGGGAAGAGATTCGCAAGGCGAAGGATATTGCCAATCCCGGTTGCTTTGCCACCGGCCTTCAACTTGGCCTGCTGCCATTGGCGAAAAAAGGTTTGCTTTCGGAAACCTTTTCCACCGGCATTACCGGTTCAACCGGCGCAGGACAGGGACTATCGCCCACCGCTCATTTCTCCTGGCGGGTGAACAATATCCAGCCTTATAAAACGCTCACGCATCAGCACATGGGCGAAGTCAGGCAATCGCTCGATCAACTGCAGCCGGGCTTTTCGACCGGGAGCAATCTGCATTTCGTGCCCTGGCGCGGTGATTTCTCCAGGGGCATTTTCGTGAGCTCGCAGTTGAAGTGCGATGTGGGGTTAGCTGAGCTTTATTCGCTCTATGAAGATTTTTATGCCGATCATCCGTTCACTGTGGTGAGCCACGCACCTATTTTTCTGAAACAGGTGGTGAATACCAATAAATGCATCATCCAGCTCGAGCAGGTAGATGATATGCTGGTGGTGCATTCGGCCGTCGACAACCTCTCCCGCGGTGCGTCGGGGCAGGCGGTTCAAAATATGAACCTGATGTTTGGCCTGGATGAATGTGCAGGGCTGAGGATGAAAGCGAATTATTTTTAACCTGGTGAACGGTTAACGGTGTACGGTTGACAGAAAGCCGTAAACCGTCAACCGCCAACCGTCAACTATAAAAAAATGAACTTATTCGACGTTTATGCCATAAATCCCATCACCATCGTAAGGGCAAAGGGTTCTTATCTCTGGGATGATGCGGGCCAGCAATACCTGGACATGTATGGCGGTCACGCAGTGATCTCTATCGGTCATACCCATCCGCATTTCGTGTCGCGCATCACGCACCAGCTGAATCTGGTTGCTTTCTATTCCAATTCGGTCAATATACCCATACAGAAAGAACTGGCTGCTAAACTGGGAAAGGTTTCGGGCCGGGAAGACTACCAACTATTTCTCTGTAACTCGGGCGCTGAAGCCAATGAGAATGCGCTGAAGCTGGCTTCGTTTTATAACGGCAGAAAGAAGATCGTCGCCTTCTCCAAATCTTTTCATGGCCGGACTTCTCTGGCTGTAGCGGCAACCGATAACCCTGCCATCCAGGCCCCGGTGAACAAGACCGATAACGTCGACTTTTTGCCGTTCAACGACGAACAGGCGCTGGAAGCGCATTTTGCGCAGCACGGAAAAGAGATTGCTGCTGTGATCGTGGAAGGTATCCAGGGTGTTGGCGGCATCAATGTGGCCAGCACTGCTTTCCTCCGGAAGATCCGTTCGCTTTGCTCCGAATATAACAGCGTGTTCATCGCCGACAGCGTACAATGCGGATACGGAAGAACCGGGAAATTCTTTTCGCATGATCACGCCGGTGTCGACGCCGATATTTATAGCATGGCCAAGGGCATGGGCAATGGCTTCCCGGTAGCCGGGATATTGATCGCGCCGCAGTTTAAAGCCAAACAGGGCATGCTTGGCACTACGTTTGGCGGAAACCATCTGGCCTGCGCCGCCGCGCTGGCCGTACTGGAAGTGATTGAAGGCGAGAAGCTGATGGAAAATGCCGCCTCCACCGGCTCGTTTTTGTTGAGCGAACTGTCCAAAATCGAGGGTCTGCAGAAAGTGCGCGGGAAAGGGCTGATGATCGGTTTCGACGTGGAAGGAGAACTGAAAGACCTTCGCAAGAACCTCCTGTTCAATCAGCAGGTCTTCACCGGCGAGGCTAAACCCAATGTGATCCGCCTGCTGCCTTCTTTGGCCCTGAGAAAAAAAGAAGGAGAAGAATTTTTAGAGTCGCTCACCAAAGAGATCAATCATTTAACCTCAACCCCTAATCTGGTTCCCCAGGCATGAAAAATTTCATTTCCATCGCAGATGTCACCGATCTGGACAAGCTGATCGCCAAAGCGCTTTATTACAAGCAAAATCCATGGGCCGACAAAATGTTAGGCGATGGAAAGCGTATCGGATTGGTATTTCTGAACCCGAGCCTTCGCACAAGACTGAGCACGCAGGTCGCTGCCAGGCAGCTTGGCCTGGAACCCATCGTGTTCAACATTGACAAAGAGGGCTGGGCGCTGGAGTTTGAAGAAGAAGCCATCATGAGCGGCAATACGGTGGAGCATGTGAAGGATGCAGCGCCGATACTCGGAAAGTATTTTGATATTCTCTGCATCCGCACCTTCCCTTCCCTGAAAAACCGCGACGACGATTACAGCGAATTATATATCCGGCAGTTCGTCAAATATTCCGGCATTCCGGTGGTGAGCCTGGAAAGCGCTACGCTGCATCCGCTGCAGAGCCTGACCGATATCATCACCATCACCGAATCCCTGCAGGAACAGCCGTTGAACAAAAAGCCAAAGATCGTATTGTCCTGGGCTCCGCATGTGAAGCCTCTGCCTCAATGCGTGGCCAACAGCTTTGCACAATGGGTGAACGCCTGGGGCAAGTCGGATTTCGTGATCACGCATCCGGAGGATTATGAACTGGATACCGCTTTCACCCGCGGAGCTACGATTACTCACGATCAGGACGCTGCTTTGCAGGGCGCCGATTTTGTTTATGTGAAGAACTGGAGCACTTACCAGGATTACGGCAAGATATACAACAACGATCCCGAATGGATGCTGACGAATAAAAAACTCGAGCTGACGAACCGGGCCAAAGTGATGCACTGCCTGCCGGTTCGCCGTAATGTGGAGCTGAGCGACGAAGTGCTCGACGGGCCGAACAGCATCGTCACCCGCCAGGCAGGCAACCGCGTCTGGGCAGCGCAGGCCGTATTGAGTAATATCCTTCAATCCTAAATTTTGCTCATGGAAGATCTGTATGTGATCAAGATTGGAGGGAATATTGTCGACAGCGACGCCGCGCTCCGCGATTTCCTGAAAAAATTCGCCGCCGTAAAGGGTCATAAGATCCTCGTGCATGGCGGTGGCAAGCTGGCTACGCGACTTGCCGAACAAATGGGCATTCCTCAGCAAATGGTGGATGGCCGGCGGATCACTGACGCGGAAACGCTGAAAGTGGTGACGATGGTCTATGCAGGTTATATCAACAAGAACATCGTCGCTCAACTGCAGGCTTTGGACTGTAACGCAGCAGGCATTTGCGGCGCAGACGGCAACGCCATCCTGGCGCATAAGCGGACCAGCTCGAGCACTGATTATGGCTTTGCCGGCGATATCGATGAAGTGAATACCGGATTGCTGGGTGGATTATTGAATCAGGGATTGTCGCTTGTCGTGGCGCCCATCACACACGACGGCCAGGGACAATTGCTGAACACGAACGCCGATACGATTGCCCAGGAGTTAGCAAGGGCAATGAGCCGGTCATTCCACGTGCGGTTGGTTTACAGTTTTGAAAAAGCGGGCGTGCTCCTGGATGTGGAAGACGAACGGTCCGTTATCCATTCCATCAATCCTTCCTATTACGAAGAACTCAAAGCATCCAAAAAAATATTCGCTGGCATGATCCCGAAGCTGGACAATGCTTTCGCTGCGCTTAGTCAGGGCGTAAAAAAAGTCATTATCGGCAAGGGCGAAGAGCTCGAAGAGCTGCTTAGTGGAAAATCAGGAACAACCATCAGTCATGAATAAATTATCCCTGGAAGAATTGCAGTCGGAAGCGATCGCATTGTTAAAAGACCTGATCGCCACGCCTTCTTTCTCCAAAGAAGAGAACGATACCGCCGATCTGATCAGCGCCTTCTTCGACAAACACCAGGTGCCGCATTCCCGTGTGGGAAATAATATCTATGCGCGCAATAAGCATTATCAGTCGGATCGACAAAGCATCCTGTTGAACTCGCACCACGATACGGTTCGCCCGAACAAATCG
This sequence comes from Puia sp., assembly GCA_035548895.1. GTDB lineage: Bacteria > Bacteroidota > Bacteroidia > Chitinophagales > Chitinophagaceae > Puia. The sequence continues at coordinate 10,620 of DASZRP010000281.1, forward strand.
TATAGCATGGACCCTTTTACTCCCGTGGTGAAAGATGGGAAGCTGTTTGGCCTGGGAAGCAATGATGCCGGCGGTTGCCTCGTCAGCCTGATCGCGGTCTTCCTGCATTACTATCATAGCGAAGACCTTAAACATAATGTCGTTTTTGCCGCCAGCGCGGAGGAAGAGATCAGCGGCGTGAACGGTATTGAACTGGTGCTGCCCTACCTGGGACAGATCGACTTCGGCATTGTGGGTGAACCGACCAAGCTGGAAATGGCCGTTGCCGAACGGGGCCTGATGGTGATCGACTGTGTTGCGCCGGGCCGGCCGGGACATGCAGCCCGCAATGAAGGCGAGAATGCGCTATACAATGCAGTGGACGATATTAACTGGATCCGGAATTATCGTTTCGAAAAGAAAAGCAATCTGCTGGGCGAGACCCGGTTGACCGTCACCGTTATCGACACCGAAAACAAGCAGCACAATGTCGTCCCGTCGCAATGCAAATTTGTGATCGACGTGCGCGTGAATGAGCTCTATACCTTCGAGGAGATTTTGGACGCGTTGAAACAGAATATGAAAAGCCATTTCAAGCCCCGGACAACGAGAATGAAATCGACTTCCATTCCGCTGGACCATCCGCTGGTGAAGGCGGGCATTGCGCTTGGCAGGGGTTATTACGGGTCGCCGACTACCTCGGATAAAGCGCTGATGCCCTTCCCCGCGCTGAAGATGGGCCCGGGCGACTCTGCGAGAAGTCATACGGCCGACGAATTCATTTATATCGATGAGATCAAGGAGGGGATAGCAATGTATATTGCGTTATTGAATAAATTTATTTAACCTGTGGGCGGTAAGCCGTCAACCGCTCAACATCAACCGTCAACAGCAAAATGAAACTCTGGCAAAAAGACGAATCTGAAGTAAACGAGCTGATCGAGCGTTTTACGGTTGGGCGGGATCGTGAGTTTGATATCGTGCTGGCCGCCTACGACGTGGAGGGCTCTATGGCGCATGCTGCTATGCTGGAAAGCGTTGGCATGCTGACCACCGAAGA
>DASZRP010000282.1:0-6417 GCA_035548895.1 Puia sp.
GGCCTTCTTCCTGGGAGTCGTCCTTCACGTTGCGACCGTCTTTGCCGCCAATGAAGTTCCAGCCATGCACATCGTCTACATACCCGTTATGATCGTCGTCTATGCCATTGCCGGGTATCTCTCCCGGGTTCACCCATAGAATATCTTTGAGGTCTTCCTGCAGCGTGTCCACCCCGGAATCGATCACGGCGACGAGCACGGGTTTGCTTTTCAGATTCTTGATACGGAGAAATTCATAGGCTTTGTCGAGACTGATTCCGTATACACCGTCTTTTTCTTTATCCAGCAGGTGCCAGCCTTTCGGCAGCTCATTTTTAGAGGAAGTACCCTGCGCAAGGGTTGAAAGACTAATCGTTAACAGCGACAGGACCAGCAACGCGTTCTTCAAACGGACCATGTTCATTCAGGTTTAAATATGACTGGTAAAAGTATCTCATAGCGGCTCCCGGTACAAACCGTTGCTATCTTTTTATATGAATGGTAACAGATGATCGGGTAATTTAACTGTTTTTTGGGTGGAGCGTCAGTACGACCCTGCGGTTCTTCGCCTTGCCAGCCGCCGTTTTATTATCGGCGACAGGTCGGGTATCGCCATAACCGATCGTCGTGATGCGATCTGCCGGAATACCCAGTTTCACCAGGGCTTTTTTCACTTCACCGGCTCTTTGCTCGGAAAGCTTCTGGTTATAAACGGCTGAACCGGAATTGTCAGCATGACCTTCCACAACGAGATCGAGGTCCGGGCTTGCTTTCAGGGTATCGGCCAGTTCCTTCAGTGCAGGCAGCGATCCGCTGGTGAGCCTGCTGCTGCTGCTGCGGAACTGTACGTTCTGCGCAATGTAAAGGATGCGGGGCGCAGGGACAGGTTCCGGTTTCACCACGGGGCATCCGTTGTTTTCCGGTGAACCGGCCAGGTTCGGGCAGAGGTCCTTTTCATCATTCACGCCGTCGCCATCGGTATCGGGCACGGGACAACCATGATATTTTGCCACGCCGGCCACCGTGCGGCAGGAGTCTTCCTCGTCATTTACCCCATCTCCATCCGAATCCGGGATAGGACAGCCATGGTATTTTACCGTGCCGGCCAGGGTTCTGCAGGAATCCTGCTCATCGTTCACGCCATCGGCGTCGGTGTCGGGAATAGGGCAGCCATGGTATTTCGGGACCCCCGCAATCGTTTTGCAGGAATCGTCGGGATCGGGTGTGCCGTCCTGGTCACTGTCTACCACAGGAGGCGGTTGGGTTTTGACCTTATTCAGCCAGACGGCCAGCGAGGCGCCGAAGACCTGGTTATGAAAGCTTGCCGGATAATCTGCCTGGTAGGCATTGGTGAGTCCCCGGCTGAAATAAGCGCTCAACATCACACTGCCCAGCTCGAAGCCCGCTCTTGCCTGGAGGCCCAGGTCGAAGGTCTTGTATTTGCCTACGCCATTACCTACAGGCAGATCGGTGGTCCCGGACTGGTAAGTATAGTCGTCGTCGCCATAGAACTTCACCCGGTTCTGGTAGGGCTGATTCGCTGCAATGATGAATGCAAAATAGGGGCCTGCGCCCAGGAAGAAGTATTGCGGTTTATTTTTTGAAAGCGGCAGCTTGTAAGTAAGGATCACCGGCACTTCCATATAATTCAGCTTCAGGGTATGCTGGTCGTACTGGGTATCGGTAGCCGCGGCGGCTGCGCTATCGTAGAACCGTTGGTATTGATTTCCCTTGGAGCTGTAGTTGAGGCCTGGCTGAAGAAAGAAACTTTTGCCTAATGGGATTTCGGCGATCACGCCAAACTGTGCTCCGGTCTTCGATGAAAAATAATTTCCCCTTGCGGTGTCGAATCCGGGAATGGAATTCGATTCAGGGAAACTTGAGGAATGAACACCCAGCATAGCGGCCAGCCGGACCTGCGCCCTCGGGGCAGAAAAAAAGTGAAGCAGGATCAGTAAAAGCAGTAAGCGGCCGAAGCTCTTGAAATTCATTGATTGTTAACGTGTAACCGGGGGTTATATTGTTAATGGATGACAGATGATAGATGACAGATGACGGCCTTCAACTACTGTCATCTGTCATCTATCATCCGTCATCAAACTAAAGGTCGAATTTGATTCCCTGCGCCAGAGGTAGCTGGTCGGAGAAATTGATGGTATTGGTTTGCCGGCGCATGTACGATTTCCAGGCATCGCTGCCGCTTTCGCGTCCTCCGCCGGTTTCTTTTTCACCACCGAAGGCGCCTCCAATCTCGGCGCCCGAAGTGCCGATATTCACGTTGGCGATACCACAGTCGCTACCCGCCGCGGAAAGGAATTGCTCTGCTTCCCGGAGGTTGAGGGTCATGATGGAAGAGGAGAGCCCCTGAGGCACTCCATTCTGGATCCCGATGGCCTCTTCGAGGGTCCGGTATTTCAGCAGGTAAAGAATGGGCGCAAAGGTTTCCGCCTGCACGATTCGGAAATGCGGTTCAGCCTCGGCAATGCAGGGCTTCACGTAGCAGCCGCTTTCGTAACCGTCGCCAGAGAGCAGTCCGCCTTCCACCACAAATTTGCCGCCTTCTTTTTTACAGGCTTCGATGGCATTCAGGTAAAGCTCGGTGGCGGCTTTGTCGATCAGCGGGCCGACATGATTCTTTTCGTCGAGTGGATCGCCAATGCGGAGTTGTTTGTAAGCAGCGGCCAGCTTGTTCTTCACCTGGTCGTATACTTTTTCATGAATGATGAGCCGGCGCGTGGAAGTGCATCGCTGTCCTGCCGTCCCTACGGCTCCGAACAAAGCGCCCATGATAGCGATGTTCAGATCGGCCTGTTCGCTGACGATGATGGCGTTGTTGCCGCCCAGCTCAAGCAGGGACCTTCCCATGCGGGCGGATACCTGGGCGCCTAGGGCCTTGCCCATGCGGGTTGAACCGGTAGCAGAGACGAGTGGGATCCGGGTATCGGCGCCGATCCATTCCCCGGCTTCGCGGCCTCCCGTAATGAGGCAGGCGACGCCTTCAGGCACCTGGTTCTTTTTGAATATCGAAGCGACAATATGCTGGCAGGCTACCGAGCAAACAGGTGTTTTTTCAGATCCCTTCCAGATGCAGACATTCCCGCAGACCCAGGCGATCATGCTGTTCCAACTCCAAACGGCAACGGGGAAATTAAAAGCAGAGATGATCCCTACCACACCCAGCGGATGCCATTGTTCGTACATGCGGTGACCCGGTCTTTCGCTGTGCATGGACAGGCCGTAAAGCTGACGGGAAAGACCAACCGCAAAATCGCAGATGTCGATCATCTCCTGCACTTCGCCAAGACCTTCCTGGAGGCTCTTGCCCATTTCGTAAGAGACCAGCCTGCCGAGCGCTGCCTTCTTTTCACGCAGCGCTTCACCGATCTGGCGGACGATCTCGCCCCGTTTGGGTGCGGGCCAGGTTCGCCAGACTTTAAACGCTCCCTGCGCTTTGGCAACTACTTCATCGTAAGCGGAGCGGGTGGTCATGCTCACGGAAGCGATCCCTTTGCCGTCGACCGGTGAAACGGATTGCAGGGAGCCGCTGGTCGATTTCAGCCATTCGCTTCCGGTAGATGTACCTTCGTTCTCTTTACGCAGATTCAGTTCTTTAAGGAAATCCATACGCTTGAATTAAAATTGGGAATGCTTAGTTCCTTTACTGGAGACGCTGCTCTATGGCGCTGAAAAAATTCTCACTGTAACTGATGCCGATGGGAATCTCTTTGTCGCCGATCCGGATACGGCTCTTGCTGATGTGATCGATCTTGCTCACCGGCACAATATAAGAGCGATGTACGCGTATGAATTCGCGGGGCGGCAGTTTCTGCATGATGGTCTTGAGCGTCATCAGCGTCAGCACGGCGCGCTGCGGCAGATAGATCTTGATATAGTCGTCCAGGCCCTCGATGTAGATGATGTCTTTCAGCAGGATCTTGACCATCTGGTAGTCTGACTTCACAAAAATATGGCCCTGGTTAAGCTCCTGGTTATTCAGGTAGTCGACATACTCCTTGGCTTTATACACGCCCTTCAGGAAGCGGTCGTACTCGATGGGCTTAAGCATATAGTCTACCGCGTCCACATTAAAACCATCGATGGCGTATTCGCTAAAAGCCGTCGTAAAAATGACGGCGGTATGTTTCAGCGAGAGGCTGCGGGAGAACTCGATGCCATTCACATCCGGCATCTGGATGTCGAGGAAAATAATATCGACGGTATTTGTCTCTAAGAATTTTCTTGCTTCATCGGCGTCGGTAAAGAGTCCTTTGCATTCCAGGAAATAGATCTTTTCCATGTATTTTTTCAATACCTGGAGCGCCAGCGGTTCATCGTCTATAGCAATACAAGTCAGCATCAGGATTCTATATTTAAATTGATAGTATACGTGTTCGGTTCATCCTTGATATCCAGGTTGTATTTGCCGGGATAAAGCAGTTCCAGGCGACGGCGGGTGTTGTTGATACCGATGCCGGTATTCAGGATCGTGCCTCTGCCCTTATACTTATTGTTGCAGATCCGGAAATGGATATGCCCGTTCTCCGATTCAACGAGGATATTGATGGGGGAAAGCTCTTTGGTGCTCACCCCGTACTTGAAAGCGTTCTCTGTAAATGGCAGTAAAATAAGCGGGGATATCCGTTTGCCCTGGATATCGCCTACTACCGTGAGACCGACGGAAGTCTTGTCGGTCGTCCTGATCTTCTGCAGTTCTATATAGTCGTTGAGGAACTGCATCTCTTTATCGAGCGGAACAAAATCCTGGCGGGCTTCGGTAAGCATATAGCGCATGATATTGGACAGCTTCATCACCGCAACCGGGGTGAGATCGGACTTGCTTTCCGCTAAGGAGTAAATATTATTGAGCGTGTTGAAAAGAAAATGCGGGTTGATCTGCGACTTGAGGAAAGACAGTTCGGCCTGCAGTTTCTCGTTCTCGATCTGTTTATTGCGGCGCTCCGAGTTCAGCCATTTCTGCATCACTTTCACACCGGTGCTGAAGAGAAAGAGCAGGAGAAAAATGGAGATGGACCCGGGAGAAAGAATCGGCGGATGGAAATTCTTGTTTGGGATCATGGGAACGGAAGAAGCGAAACGCTGGAAGCCGCCAAAAGTGGACACATAGAGCTTTGGCATCAGTCCGAAGAAGATCATAATCGCCACGATCAGCAGGTAGTAAACGATCACTTTCCCGCGTTCCAGAAGCCGTGGAAACAGCAGGTAGGTATTGATGTAATAGAAGCTGATGAAGAGGAAATTGCTGACCAGGAAATAGGGGGTCAGCGCCTGCATGGGAATGAAAGACGTATCCGGCGGCCTGGAGAAGAAGAAGAGGGGCAGCAACAGGAAACAGCCCCAGGCGGCAATATGCACCATGATCTGGACGATCTTCTTATTCAATGCACGGGCTTTAGTGAAGCGCAAAGATAATATTTACCCGGAAGATCGTGCGTAGGCGGGCGGCATGGGGCGGTTTATGATTTGCCGTTTCAGATCCCGGTCAGGGCCGATCCCTTATGCGCCGCAATATGATCCGATTTGCTGCTTTTGATCTCGTATTGCGGATCATCTTCCGTTGCATGGTGGGTATAGCCTTTATAGTTGAAATCTTTTGTATGCACTTTGATGATTGTGCCGGAAACCCTGCCCGCCTCGGAATTCCAGCTCACTTTATCGCCTACATTAAACTTTGTTCCCATGATCGCATTATTAGTGATTGAACAAATTTTCATCGGAGTAATAAACATGTCCTTCGCTGATGCGCGCCGGCGCCGTATAGGGATGTTCCTCCGACCTGCCTGCCGCCATGATATGCAATACCTTCCAGCCTTTGGCTTTCAGGTAGTCGGAAATCAAAGAGCGGTGACAGCGCCACCAGACGGCTTCCGAGCACATATAAGCCGTCGGCCGTTCCAGCGCAATCGCTTCCAGCTTTTCCATACCCTGCGCGAATGCCTTTGTTTCCATATAGTCGGCATAGCCCCGGAAAGCATCCTTGCGCCAGCGATTGTTGATTGAGTTTTCCTGAACCTTCCTCCTTCCTCCCAGTTCTTCCAAATGGATATAAGTTATCCCTTCGTTTTTCAATGCCGCGGATAAGTTCTCCTGATTGAACTGAGGATATTTCCGTGAACCGGGAAACCGCCTGACGTCGGCCAGCACCCCGATATGAAAGGATTGCAGCATTTCAATAAAGTCATCCAACGGATGCGTGGAATGACCTATGGTATAGATGGTATGTTCCGCCTGCATGAAATGATGCTGAATGCTAATCTTTATCAATCAGACCAGATCGAACCGGTCCAGGTTCATCACCTTACTCCAGGCTGCGACAAAGTCCTTCAGGAATTTGCCCTGGGCATCGGCGCTTGCATACACTTCAGCAATTGCCCGCAGTTCGGCATTGGCGCCAAATACCAGATCGGCCCGGGTGCCTGT
>DASZRP010000283.1:0-7202 GCA_035548895.1 Puia sp.
GACGAGTTATAGCGTGATCATTTATGGAGAAACGGGAAGTGGGAAGGAATCTATTGCCCAGGAAATTCACAAGCGCAGCAAAAGAAGTAGTAAACCCTTTATTGCCATTGACTGCGGAGCGCTATCTAAAGAATTGGCAGCCAGTGAACTTTTCGGTCATGAAAAAGGATCGTTCACCGGCGCACTAAATCAGAAAATTGGTAGTTTTGAATTGGCGAACGGTGGAACTATTTTCTTGGACGAAGTGGCCAACCTTTCCTATGATGTTCAGGTATCCTTGTTGCGCGTTGTTCAGGAAAGAAAAATGAGAAGGGTTGGAGGCACCCGTGACATCGACCTGGATGTCCGCATTATCATAGCAAGCAACGAATTGCTTTGGAACGCGACCCGCTCGGGAAAGTTCCGGGAAGATCTCTATCATCGGTTTAATGAGTTTTCAATAGAAATCCCACCGCTGCGGGAGCGAAAGGAAGACATTATGCTGTTTGCCAATCACTTTTTAAAGATAACCAATGAGGAGCTGGATAAAGAAGTGAAGGGGTTTGATGCGGATGTAGAGAAGATTTTTAAGGAATATGTATGGTACGGGAATCTCAGGGAGCTAAAGAATGTAATTAAAAGAGCAACCTTGCTGACAGAGGAGGGAGACTATATTGAAGCCAGGACATTACCTTTTGAAATCTCCAACTACAGCAAGTTGCAATTTGCCGATCAGCCGGCGCAGGTAGCCTTTACACCTATTCAACCGGTTTCCCTCGGTTCATTAGAAGCCAAAATAACCGGTAGCGGGGGAAAGGCAAGTCTCGGTGAGAATTCGCTGAAAGAAGCAAGCATCGATGCCGAATATGAAATGATACTTCAGGCGCTGAAGGAATCCAATTACAATAAGAGTAAAGCGGCCCAATTGCTGAAAATAGACCGGAAAACGCTTTATAATAAGATAACGCTTTATGAAGAAATGAAAAACCACTAGCCTTCATGAACCCCGAAAGTCTCCCCATACGCGTTTTGATTGTCGATGACGATCAGGAGGATTTTTCCATTACCAGTCAGTATATTAAAAAGATCAGGGGAAAGGAATTTATCATCGATTGGAGCTATAATTACAAGGAAGCCTATGATGCGATACTGGAATCGCGCTATGACATCTATTTTATCGACTATTACCTGGGCGCCAAGACGGGCCTGGATTTAATGAAAGAGGTCTTGCAATTCTCCTGCGAACAGCCACTGATCCTGCTAACCGGCATGGGCAATCAAAAAATCGACCAGGAAGCCATGGTGGCTGGCGCTTTCGATTACCTGGTTAAAGTGGAGTTGAATACGGAAAAGCTGGAACGATGCATTCGCTATTCTCTGGATCGGGCCGGCACTTTGAAAACGCTGCGATCGAATGAACGTAAGTTCCGAAGCATATTTGAAAAATCGAAAGATGCCGTCTTTTTGACCGATCCGGCACTCGTATTTAAAGATGTTAATTACAGTACAACAAACATGCTAGGACATGCCAAAGAAGAGCTTCTTCTGCTGAGCCTGGATCAGTTTATCGGAAACCCGGATCAGCCGGAAAAAATCAGGCAGCTGTTGCTCAGCGAAGGGGACGTGGAGGATATGGAGATTGAACTGATTAACCGGAAGGGAGAAAAGCTGCAGGTCATTCTTTCCCTTTCGATGGAGATGGATGAAGCGGACAACCTATATATTCAGGGAATCATTCATGATATTTCAAACCTGAAGCAGGCCGAGAAAGCAACGCTTCAGGCAGAAAAGCTGGGCGCAGCGAACAGACTGGTCCGGGCGTTGGCTCATGAGGTCAGAAACCCGCTCAATAACATCAACCTGTCCATAGATCAATTGATGCAGGAAGGCCTTGAAGAGTCGGCCGGTGTTTACTTAGATATCATCGGCCGGAATAGCCGGAGGATAAATGACCTCATTACGGAACTGTTGATGTCTTCCTCCATGCCAGGAGAAAATCAACGCGAAAAGAAGGCCTTGCAAACTATCCTCGATGAATCCATAGCGACAATCATCGATCGGATTACACTTAAAAAAGTGAGCTGGAAAGTGGTTTATCCCAACGAACCTGCCTATATATTGGCGGATCCGATGAAATTGAAAATTGCATTTACGAATATTATCATTAATGCAATTGAAGCAATGCATGATAACCGGGGCGAATTGAATATCTCGGTAACCAGTCAGAACGGACATCATCTGGTATCAATAAAAGATAACGGAACCGGAATCAGCAAGGAAACGCTGCCTCATTTGTTCGAACCCTATTTTACATTTAAGCGGAATGGTCTTGGTTTGGGACTGGCTACCACTTTGAATATTATCCAGTCGCATAAGGCTTCGATTGACGTACAGACCAGCGAAAACCAGGGTTCTAATTTTATCCTCAAATTTGAGCGGGCCTGAATAAATCCGCCACGGTTACTCAGCCTGGCAGCCGACGATGCTTTTGTTTTGAAAAAAAATTGAAAACTTATGCCGGCAAACGGCGTATCGGTATATGATTTGAAATACAAATACCAAAACCTTTTGAGTAATATTTAAACCAGACTATGGATATCAGGGATTTCAACATCATGGACGGCATTGCTAAAACAGAGGTACTGGCGACCGATGGGGTTTTTCTCGCTGAAAGAACGGATGGTTGTTACAGAATTACCCTTTATCAGGTTGACGATTTCTACGTGGAAATTTATTACCATCTCACGCGCTACTGTTATATCTGTATCCGAAGTTTTGAAGATGCTGCAGAATTATATCCTTACCTGCAGGAAGTCGACATTTCCGAAGTATATAAAGTGATTTATGGTGCTTAAGGAGAACGCCGGCTTCGATTGAAATAACCGGAAATTTGCTCTACAAAAAAAATCGGCTGGGAAATAAATTCTACATTTCAGAAACAGTGGGTAACGGTTTTTACTCAACGAAAAATTGGCAAACTGTTTGAACTAAAAAAGACAGTTGCATTCATTAGTCTTAGGATAGGGAAATATAGAAGGTCCTGAATTTATTCAGGACTTTCGTATTTTCAGTCTCTAATTCCCCGTTTATCAGATGATCCTCATTGTGGATGACAGGCCAGAGAACATTTTTACCCTGAAAGCCCTTTTGGAGTTACACGATTTTCCGATAGATACTGCGGTCAATGGGGAAGAAGCCTTAAAAAAAGTACTGAAAAAAACTTATGCCCTGATTATTCTGGATGTCCAGATGCCAGGCATGGATGGCTTTGAAGTAGCCGAAATACTTTCAGGTAATAATGCGACCAGGGATATTCCCATCATCTTTCTTTCAGCCATTAACGTAGACAAAAAATATATCACCCGCGGTTACCAGTCCGGAGGAATAGATTATGTTACCAAACCCATCGATCCGGATATCCTGCTGCTCCGGGTAAAAACACTCTATCGCCTATACGAGCAAAACCGCGTGCTGAGTCAGATGCAGAGCGACCTGAAGCAGGAAGTTGAATATCGAAAAATCGCCCAGCAGGAGGCGCAGGCGGCATCCAAAAGAAAGGACGAATTTCTCAGCATGGCGAGTCATGAGCTTAAAACACCGCTTGCCAGCATCAAGGCCTATTTGCAATTGATGAACCGGGCTGAATGCGGGCAGGAGCATCTAAAAACTTATATTGATCGGGCATTGGGCCAAATCAATAAACTGGATTCGCTGATTACTGATCTACTGGATATTTCCCGGGTTGAAAACGGAAGGATCAGGTTCCATAAAACACGGTTCGATATGGATCGCATGATCCGCGAATCGGCAGAGGTGGTCCATCAAACTTACCCTGACTATTGCATCAAAATATCCGGCGAACCCGCAGGAGTCGTGTTTGGAGACGAAGGGCGTCTTGACCAGGTGCTTTTGAATTATCTGACTAACGCGGTGAAATACTCTCCCGAGGTAAAACGAATAGAGATTCAGACTGCGATTTCGGGAACAAATCTCATTGTCAGTGTAAAGGACGCCGGTATTGGCATTCCGAAACAAAGCCAGCCTGATGTCTTTCGTAAATTCTACCGGGTGGAAAATACTGAACGTCGTTTCCAGGGACTCGGAGTCGGTTTATATATATGTGCGGAAATCATTAAGCGACATGAAGGCAATTGCTGGCTGGAGAGCGAACCGGGGAAAGGTTCGACTTTCTTTTTTTCAATTCCTGTAGACGGGCGTGATAATAATAATTGAAGTATGAAACAGTCGCTGGTACGCAACCTGGCCATTGGTTTTGGGTTATCGTTGATATTGCTCCTGGGCAGTTCGGTGGCAGCCTATCTCAGTATTCAGAACCTGCTGCATAGCTCTGAATGGGTTAATCACACCTATCGGGTCATCAATGAGCTCGAGAATGTTGTTGCTCCGATCAAAGATGCCGAGTCGGCGCAGCGCGGTTTTTTGATCACCAATGATCCACTCTATCTCGATCCGTTCGAAGGGTCATTTCAGCAGTCGCTCCTGGCGCTCGAAAGGGTAAAGCAAATGACCGCCGACAACCCACTGGAACAGGAACGCTGCGATCAGCTAAAGGACCTCATTAACAGGCGTTATGCAAGAATGGAAGCCCTGATCGAGGCAAAAAAGAATACCAACCTGGTCGATACCCGACAACTGGCCGCAGGCAACGACTTCATGGATTCAATACGGGCCGTCACCCGGTCGATGAAAAATACGGAATTAGAACTGTTAGGGAAAAGAACCGGGCAACAGGATACCTTTTCCCGCACTACGCCGTTGATCATAGTCGGCGCTTCGATTGTGTCCGTATTGGTTGCCCTGGTCTTTTTCATACGGGTAAGAAGAGATATCGATGAAAAGGCCAGGCTGCAGTCCGCGCTGGAAAAGAGGGACCAGGATATCAGCAGAAGGATAGATATTATCAGGAGAATTGCAGAAAAGATTTCGGCAGGAGACTACAAGATAAGAATCAACGATGAAGAGAAAGATGATCTGGGCAGCCTGGCCACATCGCTCAATGTTATGGCTTCCTCGCTCGAAAGCTCCTTCAGCACCATTTCAGATAAAGAATGGATACAGTCGGGATCGGCCAGACTTGCTGAACTGATCATGGGTGAACATTCCCTGTGGGAGCTCGCCCATGCGGCATTGGACGAAATGGTTGCTTATACCCAAAGTGCAGTCGGCGCTTTTTATTTCGCTTCCGAGAAAAATACCCTGAATTATTCAGCGGGGTTTGCATTCGATCCAACGGCAAACCAGCGGCAGATCGAATTCGGACAGGGAATTGTAGGAGAATGTGCGCAGAACAAAAGAGAGATTGAGCTCAGTGAGCTCACCAGAGACGATCTGCAGATTTCCTATGCTACCGGAAATATCAAACCGCTGTCGATATATGTATTTCCCGTTTTGTTTGAAAAAAATCTGCTTGCGGTAGTGGAAATAGGTAGCCTCTGCCGCTATGGTGAAAGGGAAAAAATATATCTGAAGAATGCAGCTGACCGCATCGGCGTGGCCGTAAATACTACCCTAAGCCGTATTCGGTTGCAGGAACTCCTGGAAGAAACCCAGGCGCAGGCTGAAGAATTGCAAACCCAGCACAATGAACTGGAAACGATCAATGAGGAAATGGAGGCCCAAACCGAGAAGCTCAGGGCGTCTGAAGAAGAACTGAAAGTTCAACAGGAAGAACTGATGCAAACTAATCGCGAACTCGAGGAGCGAAGTAGACTGCTTGAAGAAAAGAATGAACTGATCGCCTATCGAAACAGCGAAATTCAGAAAAAAGCAGATGAGCTGGCACAGAGCACCCGGTATAAGTCGGAGTTCCTGGCTAATATGTCGCACGAGTTGCGTACGCCACTGAACTCGATCCTGTTACTGTCAAGGTTGCTGACGGAAAATAAGGAACAAAATCTCACTAAAGAGCAGGTTGACTATGCCAGGGTCATTCAAACTTCCGGCAGCGGATTGTTAGAACTGATCGATGAAATACTCGATCTGTCCAAAATAGAGGCTGGCCGCATGCAGCCGGAATACGGATTGGTCGATGTGGACGTTTTTGCCGCTGGCATGCAGTCCCTGTTCGAACCCCTGGCTAAGGAAAAGAAGCTGGATTTTATGGTGAACATGGATGCGGCCGTCCCGAAGCAGGTGGAAACGGATCGCATGCGTGTTGAACAGATATTGAAAAATCTGTTGTCGAACGCGTTCAAGTTTACCAGCCAGGGCAGCGTGACGCTGGAGATTAAACCTGATCCGGCCGATCCACTTTTTTTGCTGTTTAGCGTGGAAGACACTGGCATCGGTATTCCGGAAGATAAGCAGGGGCTCATCTTCGGAGCGTTTCAGCAGGCGGATGGATCCACCAAACGCCGGTTTGGCGGAACCGGCCTGGGATTGTCCATCAGCCTTGAGCTCAGCCGACTGCTGAACGGCGATCTTTTCGTAAGCAGCGAAGAAGGCAAGGGAAGCATTTTTACACTGCGCATTCCGGTAAATCGCCAGCTCATTCCTCTAACTGCCGGGCGAACCGGTCAACCTGTTTCTGGCGAAAACGCGGAGCAAAATGATCCCTTCCAATCTCCTGGCAGGGAAAAGCTGACAGCCCCGATCATTCCGGAGGATATTCCGGATGATCGTGACTTTATTACCCCCGAAGACCGGTTAATCCTCATCATTGAAGATGATACGCGTTTTGCAAAGGCGGTTCTTGATTTTGCCCGCAATCACGGATACAAATGCATTGTCGCTGTTCGTGGCGATACCGGGATCCAGCTCGCCAGGACCTACAACCCTCGCGGTATTCTCCTCGACATTCAGCTGCCGGTAAAAAACGGCTGGGAAGTGATGGAAGAACTAAAGCGGGACCCGGTAACCCGACATATTCCTGTGCATGTAATGTCGTCTTTTGAAGCCCGCCGGGAAAGCCAGATAAAAGGTGCAGTAGACTTTATCAGTAAACCGGTGGCTTTTGATCAGATGCCCGAAGTATTTCGCAAAATTGAGTTGGCAAGAAAAAGCAGTGTAAGCTCAAAAGTGTTGATCCTGGAAGAAAATGCCAAACATGCGCAGGCGCTAAGCTATTTTCTCACCAGCAATGGCGTTCAACCGAAAATAACTGCATCAATCAGAGAAAGCATAGCGATCTTAAAGCACAACGAGGCCGAATGCGTTATCCTGGAACCGGCCGATACAGCATTCGACTATAAGGAGCTGCAATT
>DASZRP010000284.1:0-16132 GCA_035548895.1 Puia sp.
GTAAAGCCCACGCTGGCTGCTTTCACAAAGGTTCCGGTCAGCCATTTTGGATTCAGGTTATAGGTCAGCGTTAGTGTCCGGAGCTTGATAAAGGAAGCATCTTCCACGAAATTTTCGCTGATGCCGCGATACACTTTCCGATAATATCCATCGCCGTAGTCTACGCCATCAGGACCAACGTCCTGCCCGAGCCAGACGGGCTTGGTATTTTTTGTCCCATCGGCCAGCACGCCGTCGAACGTGATGGTCTGGTTGCGGTTTTCCGTGTACTTGGCAATTCCGAAAGCGGCCATGAAGTTGTTCAACTGGTCGTATTTCTGTACATCGAAATGTCCATCAAACAGGAACGAAAGCGTAAAGCTTTTGTAAGAAAAGCTGTTATTGATACCGGCCACCCATTTCGGATAGGAGTTCCCGAGTATCTTCTGATTGCTCGAGGGCGTCAGCAGGGGAAATCCGTTTGAACCAATCAGCAGCGGACGGCTTTTGTCGGGATGTATTGGATCTTCTGTATGACTGGCATCATAGTAACGGCTCCAGGGCGTACCGAAAATATCGCCGACCGATTCGCCGGGAATATATTTCATGGTTACGGATGCGTTCGAGTATCCATACTGGCTGCCGACGGTCAGCTCGGTCAGGCCGCCATAAATGGAGATCACCTTGTTTACGTTATGCGACAAATTAAATCCGATGTTCCAGTTGAAATCTTTGGTGACTACCGGCTTCGCGTTCAGGGTAATTTCAATCCCTTTGTTTTCTATTGAACCGGCGTTGAGTGTGATGCTGGTAAATCCGGTGGACGGCGCCGTGGCTACCGGAATGATCTGGTCGCGGCTGTTGGATTTATACCAGGTGAAGCCGAAGCCGAGGCGATTGTTGAAAAAGCTCAGGTCGGTTCCGATTTCAAAAGTCGTGGTGAATTCGGGCTTGAGCGAGGCGATACCACCTGCATTGGAACGGGTCCATTGATTCACCCCATTGATCGGTGCGATATCCGGCTCCGGAATATAAACTACGCTGGTACTATAGGGAGTTGCATCCTTACCGATACCGGCCAGCGAAGCGCGGAATTTACCATAGTTGAACCAGGAAGGCAGCGTTTTAAATTGCTGGGTAAAAATATAGCTCAGACTGGCCGAAGGATAGAAGAAAGACCGGTTATCGGCTTCCAGCGTGGAAGTCCAGTCGTTCCTTCCGGTGATAGACAGAAACAGATAGTCGTCGTAGCTGAGCGCCAGTTCACCATAAGCGCCTACAATCCGGTATTGGGTCAGGGTGTTGTTGGCTACGATCTTTCTGGCATTGCTCAGATCGAACAGGTTATATACGTCTAGCGTATCGCCGCGCACGCTGTTTTCGGTTCTCTTGGTATCGAATACGTCGTTACCCAAACGGAGGGTGGTTCCGAGTTTGCCCCATTTGTGATCGAACGTAAGAACGAGGTTTGAGTTGAGCTGGCGGTTGAAAATATCGTATTTGCCAACAAATCCATATTCATTGTCGTCATCGATGATTTCATCGGGAAGTCCCTGGTATCCGGGAGCTGTCGCGCTACGGTTATCGTTGTATTGATCGACCCCGAAACGATAGGTTGCGGAAAACCAGGTTAGCGGCGACCAGGTGGCATAAGCGCTGGCAATCGTATGCGAAACATCTGAAATGAACTTGTTCGTTGCTGCTTTGAACCAGGCGTTGCCGTTATAAGCCGGATATTCCTTTACGGTGCCGTCGGGTTTCTTGTAATCGCGAACATCCCAGCGGGGAGACCAGTAACTCATTTCTTCGTTGAACCGGTCGGCATCATACATATTGCCATTCGTGTTGGCGTATAAAATGTCGGCTCCCATATTCAGTTTATCGCTGAATTTAAGCCGGCCGCTTATTCTGGCAGAAACATCCTTGTACCAGGTAAAGGGAAGCACACCCGTTTGATTCGAATAAGAAACTGAAGAAGCGAGTGAAGCCCGGTCGGTTCCGCCGGACATGGACAGCGTATTTCTGAACTGATGACCGGTTACATAAGCGTGCTTGTACTGGTCGAACAATTGATCGGGATGGGTAGGATCGATGGCTTTCGCGGCTGAAACCGTAGGCCCCCAGGTCGGCCAGAAGCTTGTCGTGTCGTAAACACCATGCCAGCCCTGAGTGTAGGTTTTCTGTACATCCGGGAATTTATCGCCCTGGTCAATGCTGTAACCGCCGGAATAGTTTACGCGGAAAGTGCCGGCCTTGGCTGATTTTGTCGTGATCACGATCACACCATTGGACCCTCGCAAACCATACAGGGCTGTGGCCGCGCCGCCGCGGAGAACGTTGATGCTTTCAATATCGTCCGGATTGATGTCTGCTGCACGGTTAGACATCTGTACGCCCCGTGCACCGGTGGT
The DNA here is from genome assembly GCA_035548895.1 of Puia sp. Classification (GTDB taxonomy): domain Bacteria; phylum Bacteroidota; class Bacteroidia; order Chitinophagales; family Chitinophagaceae; genus Puia. The sequence goes on from DASZRP010000284.1 coordinate 2,391, forward strand.
TCCAAGGTCGGAGGTGGTATTATCTATCGGAATACCATCGACCACGAAAAGCGGTTGGTTGTTTTTATTCGGATCGAGGGAGTTCACTCCGCGGATCAGAATGGTTGCGCCCTGACCGGGTCCGCCGCCGGCCGAAGAAATGGTAACGCCTGCAACCTTGCCCTGCAAGGCATTGACCAGGTTTGGCTGATGCGAAGCGGTGAGCTCATCGGCAGTCACTTCCTGCGAAGCGTAGCCGAGGCTCCTGACCGATCTCTTAATGCCCAGGGCAGTAACCACCACATCGCTCAATGTGCTGTTGTCAGGTTGCATGACAATGGTGATATCGGTAATCTGATTATCGGTCACGTCGACGGTCCTGCTTTGGGTGATAAAGCCTACCGCGGAGATCTGGATAGTATAAGTTCCCGCTTTAAGACCATTCAGACTGAATTCGCCTTGCGTATTGGCGGCTGATCCTCTTTTTGAATTGCTCAGAAAAACGGAGGCTGATCCGATCGATTGTCCCTTATCATCAGTAACCTTTCCGCGGATCCCTCCTTCAAAGAGTCCTTCCGAGGGATTAAGATCGGGTATCTGAGGCAGTGTTTCGGCGAGCGAGATCTTCTTAATGATGATATTGTTGTCCATCTGCTCATACTGGAGATCTGTTTCGCGCAACAGGTCGTTCAACAATTTGGCCACGGCAATACCGGGAGAACTGTAACTGATATTGTCGTACGCGTTCACATCTTTTGTTTTGAATGTGAACAGCAGCTTGGTTTCCGATTCGATCTTTCGGAAAGCCTGCTTTAGACTCGCATTCTTCAACTGAATGGGAATGATGGTTTTGTTCAGGTCCTGCGTTACGCCGTCGTCGGCCATCAGGAAATTACAGACCATAAGTCCCACAATTAAAAAGCAGAGTTTCACAAGTGGCGTTTTGATTGGTTTGTTCATACCTCAGAGCTTTTATGGTTACTGAATGATATACATGCCGTTTTTCTGATACAGTTGAGCATCGGTCAGCTTGCAGAGTATTTCAAGCGCTGGTCCCAGGCCCTGTTCCCTGCGGAACCGGGTAGAGACCCGCAACTGACTGATATTCGCATTGTCGATACGGATATTGGCGCCGTACACCCGCTGGAGATCAGCAATAATGTCTTGCAGTAGCTGGTCGTCGTAAACCAGATTACCCTGTTGCCATTCTGCGACATTATTGGCTTCAATATTTTTTTGCGTGGACGGAATATTGTCGCGGTCGGCCACATTTACTTCCTGGCCCTTGACCAGGGTAGCCACCAGCATATTGCCGCGACTCACTTTTACTTTTCCCCGGCTAACCGAGACCGTAATATTGGTCCTCCCCGGATAGGCATTGATGTTAAAAGAAGTGCCGAGAACGGTCGTCAATACATGGCCGGTATGAATGAGAAAAGGCTTTTCCGCTGCGTTTTTCACATCGAAGTACGCTTCGCCGGAAAGCGTGACTTCCCGGTCGCCGGTCCCGAAATGCTCCGGGTATTCAAGCGTAGAACCTGCATTCAGCCAAACCTGCGTGCTGTCGGGCAGCAGCAGATATTTGTATTCGGCCCGCTCGGTACTGCTCTTTTTCATTCCCTGATGAGCAGCGATCGGGGCTGGAGCCGGGGAATAGTGGAAATACAGGGCGGTCGAAATCGCGCCGGCAAGCAGAACGGCAGCGGTCGCCCATGCAGCAATCCTTTTTTTTGCGGAATGACGAATCGGTTGCGTAACGACGGGGAACTCCGGTTCACCCGCCTTTGAAATAACCAGTTCTCCGCTCGGAGCCACATAAGCCTCCGATTCATTCAGGATCGACTGGTAGGTCTCCTGAATGAGCTGTCTCAACGGGGCATCCTCTTTCGACTGCCGGATGAGTTGGAATAGTTCGTCCATCTCTTCCGCCGAGCAACTGTTCGAGAGGTATTTTTTGAATAATTCGTTCATACGTTTTTCCATATTCAGGCTTGATCGTTCTGATATAGACGAATGAACGGGCAGGACTTCCTACTGACAGAAAATTTTTTTTGAAGATTGGGCTTATTAAAGCGAAAGCATGCCTTTCAGGCGTGTGCGGAGATATTGCAAGGCGCTGGACAGCTGATTTTTGACTGTATGAGGAGATATGTGTAGCGCCTCGGCAATTTCGTGATGGCTGAGCGAGTCTTCGCGGTGAAGACGATAGATCGCTTTGCGTTGCGGCGGCAGGCTGTCGATGGCCTTGGAAATCAGCCGGCCTGACTCCCGGGCGGAAATCCTTTGTTCTGTTTCATTGGCCGATTCCCGGATCCGGTTCCAGGTTTCTGTCCGGAGCTTCCTTTCGACTGCCACTTTACGGAGATGATCGATCAGCTTGTTTTCCGTAACCCGGTAAAGCCAGGCTTCCTTGTTTTCTATTTCGCTCATCCGGTTCCGGTGCTCCCAGAGTTTCAGAAACACTTCCTGAACGATATCTTTTGCGAGTTGCTCACATTTTGTAACGCGCCAGGCTAACAGGTGCAGGCTACGGGCATGCTCCCGAACCACACTGGAGAATTCGGCATCCATCCCTTCCCTGCCGGCGAGGTGTTCCATAAGCGCAGTTGTTTTGTTAATCCAATTTAAAGAAATTGTTAATAGCGGAGTTTATTTTTTTATTTTATATATGGAAAAAACGGGTTTTTAGCAGGTTGCCTGAGGTTCCGAAGTGTAAACTTTATTTATTTAGCCAGGAGTGGAAGCATTTTTGAAAGACTAACTTGCAGCGTGGACATTCGATCGGCTTCTTATATTATCAGTAGCCCGGATTACAAACATTGCCCGGCCGGCGCTTATCCCGAATATGCGTTCATCGGAAGAAGCAATGTGGGAAAATCTTCGTTGATCAATATGATCACCGGCCGGGACAAACTGGCCAAGACCTCGGCTTCGCCGGGAAAGACCCAGTTGATCAATCATTTCAGTATCGAAAGCGTGGACGAGAAAGGCCGATTATCCAGCTGGCGGGTGGTAGATCTCCCCGGCTATGGATTCGCAAAGGTATCCATCAGCCAACGTAAGCAGTGGGAGAAAATGATCGAAGATTATTTGCGTAAGCGGGAGACGCTGGTCCAGGTCTTTCTACTGATAGACAGCCGGCACAGCCCGCAGAAATCAGACATCGACTTTGCCGGTCAGCTTGACCGGTGGGCGATTCCTTACACGCTTGTGTTCACTAAGTCCGACAAGGAAAACCAACGCACCGTCCAGGCGAATGTGAAGGCCTTTTTGAATAAATTGAGAGAGACGAGACAGTTCCTGCCGCGGCATCTGATCAGCAGCGCGGTGAAAAAAACGGGAAGAGATAACCTCCTCCGACTGATCGGAGAGTTGAATATGGAATGGGAATCGCCGGAATAGGCGAAACAGTGATGAGGCGTTAGTTCACCACTTTATTTGCGCAGCTGCTGCTGGCAAATGCCTCCGGTTTGGCCTTGAACGCGAAGCCCATGCCCAGGATATAACCCATGGCTTCCTTCAACGCATCATTACTTTTGAAATGCGGGTTGGTGTTGATGTCCGCATGCACTTCCATATCCACGTCGTATTTCGTGAAGAGAGGGCAGAGTTCATAAGCGATCTCAATGCTGCGGGCCACTTCAACCAGCATCCTTTCCTTAATGCTGTAACGGGTCTTTGTCTTTTCATTGTGAATGAACATAAAGCCGCCGTGCCCTTCCCGAAGAAAGACGATGACCGTGGCAAATTCTGTTTCCGCGCCCTTTACCTGGGAGTCGGTTCCGATGCAGACTTTTAAATGAAAGCCGTTTAGTGTTTCGCGGCGGATGGCATTTTCTACCGCATGCGCAATGGGCAATTCGATGGGATCGCCGTTAAATTTTCGCCATAGCATATATTAATGGGTTTTTCGAATTTAGCGAAAAATGACGGCAGCAAAAAAAATTATTGGTTATTGACGCATGATCTTTTCAGATCCGGATGCGGAATCGCCATACCATTGAAGTATCAGTACGCCCTCAGATGCCGTGGTTGCCTGTATCTGGTTCCATCCCTTTCTGAGCGTGCCCTGCGTGAGTAAACGACCGCTGATATCGTAAAGCCTGAACGCATAATCGTCCGTGCTATTCAGTTCGATGGTCCCGGCATATTGCTTTTCGATATGGATTCCATCCATTGTTTTGGCCGGTGCGCCTGCTGAAAGGCTTTTGCGATAGCCGATGCCGTTTGGTGAACCGGCGATCAGCGTAGTATCGTTTTGGATACTGCCCGGGCCCGTGGATGGCGTACCCGACGACCAGGAAGCTGTTTTATAAAACGGAATACCCATCAACGGTGCCTCATTGGAGAGCACGTTATTCTCGCCGCCGCTGAGCTCGGAGATCATGATACCGTAAGAATCGTAAACGCTCTGATGCTGCAAGCCCAGGGTATGCCCGATCTGGTGGGTGGCTGAAGCGGCAATATAGTCAGGGTTACCGGACAGGTAGTTGAGAAAGACCCAGGCCGGTGTATCGTCGCCCCAGGCAAAGGAACCAATGGCCGATACGCCGGGAGCAGGTCCCCACCAATCGCCCTCGGGGGTAAAGATGATGCGTATGCGCTGGTGAACCGGTGCGCGTTCGTATACTGCGGGATCTGTCGTGATATTCAGGTTGAACAAAGTAAAATGCGCTGCAATTTTTTTATGTATCCAGGCAATAGTTGTCGGCGCCAGGCCTGCCGGTTCTGCGACGATCTTTCCGTGTTCATTCCATAGTGAACCGTCTACCACGCCGCCGTTGAAATCGAGATACACGGTGGCTGCGGCTGCCGGATAGCTATTGAGGATGGGCGTTTGCGCTTTCACGGAGAGCAGCGTGGTAGTGAACAGGCCCAGCAGGATGATATGGGTTGCACTTCTCTTCATTCTGCTACGAGATAGCGTTGTTCTGTCCTGATAAAATAGTAATGTCCTTCTTTTTCTACCAGCAGCATGCCTTTCTGTTCATGCAATTTCAACAGATGACCGGTATAGTGGACAAGGCCGTTAGTATTCGAAGACCTGGAAAGACTGAGCATCGCGCCATTCAGGTTCTCGGTTTGAATGAGCAGGTTGGTAACTGAATTGCTTTTTTCCGTGCGACTTTGCACTGTGCCGGTAATGGCCAGGTCGGGCGAGAGGGGTATGGTGAAATGTCCGGTAGCTTTAAATAAATTCTCCAGCGATTCCGGACTTACTTCATACCGGCTTTGATAGGGAATATTTTCGGGGAATGATTTGTTCTGTGCGGCCAGATTCAGGCAGCACAGCAGGGTGCATATACAAAGCCATGTTTTCAGGGTATTCATCGGATTGGATGCGGCTGCCGGAGCAGCGGATCTACCTGATAAAACGGGAAATTCAGCCTGAAATTGTGGATTCCGGATTTGGGAAAGAATAGATGACGGATGACAGATGATAGATGACAGAGAGTTAGTATTGCCCTGTGCCTAATAACACTAAAGTGCAGGCTTCCATGGTCTTAACCTTGTTTTTTTCAGCCAGTTCCCTGAGTTCTGCATTTTCCGCTCCCGGATTGAAAATAATCCGTTTGGGATGAAGAGAGAAAATATAATCGTAGTAAGATTTCTGATTAGCAGGGTTCAGATACAGGGTCACCGTGTCCACATCGGGAATAAAATCGGCTTTGGTCTGAACCGGGGTATCGTCGATCCTGCTTTCCCGTTTGCCGATGGCAACTACCGGGTGCCCGTAGCTGCGCAGCCTTTTTACAGCCATATTGCTGTAGCGTTCGGGATTGTTCGAGGCGCCGAGAACTACCGTTTTTTTCGAGACTGTTTCCATAAATAAACAACAAAATAAACCTGATAATGGTTGCCGGACTATTTGGCAACTTCCAGCTTGAACGGAATTGCCTGAACGAATTCGGAAGATATGGGCTGAGCATTCATAATAGCCGGCAGCCAGTTGCCGGAGCCGGCAACGACACGCAAGGCTTCGCGGTCGAGTGAATATTCAACCGATTTGGATATTAAAGGCTCCAGAACATTTCCCCGTTCATCGACGACAAAACGTATACGCACGGTGCCCTGTATTTCCTCACTTATTGCCCGGTCGGGATAATGAAGAGATTTAGCCAGGTACTGGGTCCAGGACGGCAAGCCTCCCGGATATTGGGCAGGCAGTATGACCGCAGTATCTTTTTGAGGGTTGTTTTTATAATTCTTGGTGTTCACCAGACTATCGTTCACATAGTCGTACTCCGCCATTTTTGCCAGACTGTCATTCGGAAGAAAAGCATATCGTATGAATTTGCCATCTTTTTTGTCTTCGGTGTAATGGGCAATGGAATCCAGGTTTCCTGAGGTATAATAGTAGGTAAAGACCCCGTTGCGGACTTTGCCGTCGTGATCTTTATAAGACTCCTGTTTGATCATCGGGCCCCACATGTGGTAATAGTTGTATTCCCAGTTGTTTGCAGAATCTATATGGATCCACAGCAGGTATTTGGCATGCTGTTCGTCAGTTTGCCGCCAGTTCGAATCCAGGGCAAAGAAAGATTCCCGGAACTGAGCGGAAGAAACCAGGCTGCTCAGTATAAATCCAGCAGTAAATAAGATTCTCATAATTCAATTTATGCATTTTGAGATAAATCCCGCGCAACCGTTTTCATTGCAGCCGGAATACGATTGGCCGGATCCTGAATGTTTTTACCTTAGAAGGAGTCCCCATGTGTTTTTTTGATGAGCCTCCGGACTATACCGGGGAATGGTTTCAGCAGACCGATCAATATCCGGGACAAAAAAGGGTGTCCAAAAAAGACCTGCAGCAACCGGCCGATCCTCAATCGGTTGGCGAAAAGATCGTTCCATTGCTTTGTATAACCTGATTCCAGTTCGTCTCTGCTGCAGGCGCCACGCAGGAAAAGGTCGAGGTTGTCTGCGGCGATTTTTGCCGCATGAAGCGCCATGCTCATACCGTTTCCGCAGAGCGGTGTAATCATTCCCGCGGCGTCGCCAACGAAAAGAATATGATTTTCGACCTGGGTTTTCTTTGCAAAGCTGATTTGAGAAATGGTCAGTGGCTCATGGAAGACGAATTGAGATTGTCCGAAGATCTCGCGCAGCCTGGGATTTTTTTTTAAGACCAGGTTTTCCATTTCAGCGATAGACTGATTGCATTTTTTCAGATTCACAGCGCGGGTCAGATAGCAAAGACAATACCGATCCTCCTCGATTTTTGATAGCCCGCAATAGCCTCCGGGGAAATTATGCAGGGCAATTTCATCTTCAGGAAAATTGCCCTGAACATGATATTTGACCGCTATATAATTCTTTCTTTTGGATTTTTGGATGAAAGGCCGCTTCCATTTTACATCGAGATTGCTTCTTTTGCCGTAGCTCGCGCAGACCGTTTTTGCCAGGAAGGGGCCACGCGAGCTGGCGATATGAAAAAGCCTGCCGTCAAATTCAACTCCGGTGACCTTGGTATTTTCGTACAGATGAGCCCCGGCACACCTCGCCTTTTCGGCCAGCGCCGCATCCAGTTTAAACCGGCTTATCCCAAAGCCGCCGAGCGGAAGTGTTTGCCGTAATAAATTTCCGTTGGGCGAACTGATAGCCACCCGGCTGATTGCCGGCAATGCCCACTCGTCCAGCGGAATGCCCAGACTGCCCAAAAAGCTTCGACTTTCGAGGCTGATGTATTCACCGCATACCTTGTGAAATGGATAGGTTTCCCGCTCAAACAAGGCGACAAGATGCCCTTTTTTCGAGAGCTGGATCGCTAAGGCGAGGCCGGCGAGTCCGCCGCCAATAACGGCCGTATCATATAACCTTGGTGGGTTTGTCATATTTTAACTACGATCAACCAGCGAAAGGCCCATTTCCACCGGATCGAATAGCCGGAAATTCCCGCGCGGTTCAGTATTTTTTTCAACTCGCTTTTTTTGAATCCATTCATAACGGACAAAGGAGCATCATTTTTTACAAGATAAGATTTTGAGAACAGGCGTGTAAGGATCCGGATTGCGTGGTATGCGAATGGGTGCCGGTGGAGATCGTTGATAAAAAACCCCTGTTTTGCATTTTCTTTCATCCAGCCGAACAGGCTGACCAGTTCATCATTGTTAAAGTGATGACAGAATAGAGCGGCGAACAGGATATCCGGTTTCTGTTCAAACACGACCCGGCGATAATCTGAGATAATGAGATCGGGTCGTTTTTCCCATTGCTGTTTTTCTGCATAATGAATGCAGTCTGCATTCAGATCAACGCCTATAAAAGAAACACCGGCAACTGGTTCGCTTTTTTGTATAGCCAGCAGATTATCTCCTCCACCGCAACCGATTTCTGCTAACAGGGTATTATGAGCTGCCTGCTTCAAGGCCCGGAAACCGCCGATGGTTGATCGGTGACCACCCAGCAATCGATTAATAATCGCCAGTTCTTTTAAATTTTGTTCGATATCCGGTCGGGGAATATCAACGCCGTCGAGTAGTTCAGATTGATGGATTCGCAATGAAAAGTCCATGATTTAAGTTGTTGAACAAGCGTCGGCAATAAAGGTCTCCATGGTCAATCCGGGTCCGAAAGCAGCGCCGAAAACGCGAAGCGGTTTGCCGCCCGGATTTTTCCGTAAGATCGAATCGAGCACGAAGAGGATGGTCGCCGAAGACATATTGCCAAACTCATTCAACACCTCATAAGAAGCATCTAATTCATCGTCTGGCAAGTCCAGACTTTTTGCGATCGCTTCGAGAATTCTCCGGCCTCCGGGATGAATGCACCAGGATGTAATCGACGCTTTACTATATCCTCCCTGGTTCAGCGCATTCTTCACCAATTTGTTGAAATCCGCTTCGATCAGCCCGGGGATATAGCTTCGCAGGGTCATGATAAAACCTGTGGAAGATAATGCCCAATTCATCTCCTGTTTTCCTTCCGGCTTCACTTCCGAATAAAAATGTTCGAGGTGAAGACCTTCAGCAGCATAGGCGTCTGCGGTAATTAGCGCAGCGGCCGACCCATCGCCGAATAGCAGGCTGGACGTAATATTGTCGAGGGTTGGCTCCTGCTGGAAATGCAGGGTGCATAGTTCAGTGCAAACCACGATAACTTTAGCCTGCGGATCGGTTTTGCAAATAGTATCTGCGAGCTTCAATCCGTGAATGGCAGCATAACAGCCCATGAAGTTTATAGAGGTCCTGAAAATATGCCTGGGAAGTTCAAGCAGCTCCATTAGTTGAAGATCAAGACCCGGGGCGCTCAGGCCGGTACAGGTTATCGTGATCAGATGGGTCACTTCTTTTGCCTGAAGATGACCTGCCAGGCAATTCCGGATGGCCGTTTCCGAGAGTGCGGGCGCCATATTGTTAAAGCACTGCATTCGTTTTTCGATGGAAGGAAATGGTTCAAGATTTTCCGTTGCCGGATAGAAGCTCCATTTTTCAGGCGGCAGGCTATAATCGGCGAGAACGGAATACCGATGACTGATTCCACTTTGGCGGTATAAATGCTTCAATTTTCTATGGTCGGATTCGCTAAAGGCATAGACCCGGCTCATGAAATTCAGGATTTCCTGCTGGCGATGTTTATGACCAGGCAGGGCTTTTCCAATAGCTATGATCTTACTCAAAGAAAAAAATTTAGCGACCTTAAGATTGAAGATGTCTCTGCATAAAGAATACAACAATAAAGCCAATCGAGGAGCATACGGAAGCCAGCAGGTTCATTCGCATAGCATTGGTAAAGTTTGCCGCAGCAGGATTTCGCCAGACTTTCACTCCCCATACCAGAAAGTATACGATAACGGGCAGCATAGCGGTTGCAAAAGCAAGAAATTCCTTTAATTGAAGGCTGGCCTGAAAAAGCACGGCAAGAACAGCAAATGCGGCGGTATATACTATGCTGCAGAATACAAAAGTGCCGCGATATCCGAGGGAAGCGCTCAGGGTAATTACACCATCTTTTGCATCTGCCTCATGCTGATAGATCTGGGTCAAAGGATAGAAACCGCCGATCAACAATGATGCGCCGATGATACCCAGGGCTGGAACATGGAGGGTTTGTCCGGTGTCAGCTCCGTGGTACACCATGTAAAAAACCAGCCCGCCCTGACAGACGATCACGGTAAGATAGCCCCAAACCGGATATCGCTTGAGTCGTATCTGGCGCGCGCTGTATGCTCTGGAAGCAAGGATATATATCAATATTCCCAATGCGAAGGGGATGCTGATAAGCATCCCCAGGGTTAAGGCCAGAAAATCCATCAGCAGGGTTACCTGATACAGTTGCCTGGTTGGCGGCTGCGGTGACTTTAATCCACCAATGCTCCCCTCATCGCGATCCATATAGCTGTTATAGCCATTACTGGAAGGGTATACGAGGCCATGCAGAATAAAAAAAATCAGCCAGGCATTTCTGCTGTTTATTTCCTGAATCTGGCTGAGTGCAAACCAGTAAACCGGCATCAGGAAAAAGGAGAAATGGAACCGAAGCAGTTGAATTGTAGAGGCGTGGATTTTCATTGCCCGGTATGAATTTAGCGCAAAATTAGATCGGCCATCCTTATCAGAAGGCTGCCGATTTTCCGGCTCCTGGAAAGCCTTCCCACCCAGAGAATTTCAGATATCCGTTTATTCACTGTTTATCAATTGAGTACGTGCTGGTATGGATTTCGTCTATTCATGCCTGTCAAAATCCAGCTTATGAAAAGCCGATCCATTATAAACCTTTACTGTCTAATCGTTTCGGTGGCTTGCCTGCCCTTCCCGGCACAAGCTCAGACGGTCGCCAACTGGAATTTCAACAATACGCTTGCCGGTACGGGTTCAGCCAATTCCACGGCGCTGAACGCTTCCCTGGGGAGCGCCATTGGTTCGGGCGCATATAATGGCGGCACGGTTTATTATGGCGAGGGCGGATGGCCTTCAGGCGCCGCAGATCCTAATGCCTTCCTGGAATTTACTGTAAATCCTACGAGCGCTCATAGCCTTACGGTTGCGTCGATGGTACTCTCCATTCGGCGCAGCACGACGGGATCCACAGGTTCCGGGCCGAACAACTGGTCGTTACGTTCAAGTGTGGATGGTTTTGCAGCCGATATTTCAAACGGGCCGCTGACAACCAGTATCGTAAGTATTCCGGTTTCTTTCGGTGCAGCTTATGCGAATCTTTCGGTGGGCGTTACTTTTCGTTTATATGGCTATAATGCAGCGGTCTCCTCCGGCGGGGGATTGAACCGCTTTGTTTTCGATAATATTTCAATCAGCGGCTCATCCGGCCTGTTACCTGTTGTTTTTGAATCTTTCAAGACTGCAGCTGTTGCAAGCCAGGCTTTGTTGTCCTGGACGGTCGAAGGCGTCAGTCAGGGCTCGAAAATGCAGGTGGAAAGATCCGGTGACGGAAAGGTGTTTGACCTTATCGGGCAGGTGTCGGTGAACAATAATTCTGATAACTATCAGTACACGGATTATCCGGCTAATGCTTCGGGCGTTTATTTCTATCGGATCGCTTTGATATCCGCAGACGGGCAACTATCCTATTCGCCTGTTAAGACGGTATCGTTTGTTACTGCGGAATCTTTCGAAATTCGGAGTGTTTCATCTTCCGGTTCATCCGATATACGGTTGCAGCTTTCGGTTGCCGATGCCGGAAACTATGGCCTTGCGATCTACGATATGAATGGCGTTCCTCTGGCTTCGACTCAGATCACGCTTTATTCCGGCGCTCAGGTGGTAAGCCTGCAGCATCCACGGACCCATACGGGTATCTATATCATCAATGTTATGCACAAAGGCCAGCAACGGGTTGTGAAGCTGGCCTTGTATTAATCTTATTATTTAGTGACGGTTAAACAAGCATTCGTAAGGGCTCCTCCAGGAGTCCTTTCAATGTTTGCAGGAAGGCGGCGCCAGTAGCTCCGTCCACCACGCGGTGATCGCAGCTCAGGGTAAGCTTCATCACGTTCCCGGGAACCACGGCTCCATTCTTTACGACAGGAATTTGTTGAATGGCGCCTACGGCGAGGATGCAGGCATCCGGCGGGTTGATGATGGCAGTGAAGTCGTCAATTCCGAACATGCCCAGGTTCGAAATGGTGAAAGTGCTTCCTTCCCATTCTGCTGGCTGCAGTTTTTTTGCCTTTGCTCTTTGGGCAAAGTCCTTTACCTCGGTGGCTATTTGTGAAAGGGATTTCCCGTCGGCAAAACGCACCACCGGGACCAGCAAGCCGTCTTCCACGGCAACTGCCACGCCGATATTGACATGATGATTAATGCGGATCTTATCTCCCTGCCAGCTGCTGTTGACGGCCGGATGTTTTTTAAGGGCAATGGCAGTTGCTTTCAACACGAGGTCGTTGAACGATATTTTGATCGAAGAAATATCATTAAGCTTTGCCCGGCTTTCTACCGCCTTGTCCATGTCAACCGACATCGTCAGGTAAAAATGCGGAGAAGTAAACTTGCTTTCAGCCAGGCGCCGGGCAATAGCTTTGCGCATCTGCGATACCGGTACTTCATCAAAGCTCACCGTACCCGACGGCGCGGAGGGCTGCGCGGGTGCTGCACTGGTTTGAACAGGCGCAGAAGCTGTAGCCGGATTGTATTCGGTGACGTCTTTTTTAACGATGCGTCCATTGTCTCCGCTTCCATGCAACCGGGAAAGATCGATACCTTTTTCTGAAGCCAGTTTTTTTGCCAACGGGGAAGCTTTGATCCGGCCATTGCCGTTAAGCGCCGGCTGAACCTGGTCGGCGGCGGTTGTCGTCGTCGTGGAAGCAGCAGTTTGGGCCGGGGCGGACTCCTGCTTTGCCGCAGCAGCAACAGGGGCATTGGCTCCTTTGTTTTTCGCGGCTTCAACGATCTGCTGAACATTGACTTTTCCTTCTTCGCCTATGATGGCCAGCAGGTCATTCACCGCTATTTTTTGTCCCTTTTCGGCGCCGGTGTACAGGAGCTTGCCCGCTTTATAGCTTTCCAGTTCCATGGTCGCCTTGTCGGTTTCGATATCGGCCAGGATATCCCCTTTCTTTACCGCATCGCCAACCTTTTTATGCCAGCCGGCAATTACGCCTTCTGTCATCGTATCGCTCAGCCTGGGCATGAGGATTACTTCCGGAACATGGGAGAGATCTATGGCTGGAGCGGCTGAAGGCTGTGCGGGCGCTTCAGCAGGTTTTGCAGCGGGCTGGGTCGCTTTGGCTTCAGGAGCCGGCTGTTTGGCCTGTTGGGCGCCGCCTTTTACGAGCGAGCTGATGTCTTCCCCGGGGTTGCCGATAATGGCTAACAACTCGTTGACCTGAACTTTTCCTCCTTTGTCCGTTCCAAGATATAGCAGGGTGCCATCCTTATAACTCTCCAGATCCATGGTCGCCTTATCGGTTTCAACCTCAGCCAGTAAATCGCCCTTCTTCACCGGGTCGCCCACTTTTTTATGCCAGGCAGCAATCACCCCTTCGGTCATGGTATCACTGAGCCTGGGCATTAAAATAACTTCAGCCATAAAAGTTTCTATGTTTTGGAAGCCCGAAATTAGTGCATTTTGGTTGATGGATGACAGATGGCGGATGACGGTAAAAAATTAAAAATCCGTCAACTATCTCTATTACCAATTAACCGCTAAGGGCTACATTACCGGTGCGCTTCAGCACGCCCCAGTGTTGCAGTTCTCCCTTGAGCGCACGACGGAAGGATTTAAACAATACATACCAGATCAGCCAGCGCCAGACCAGCCGCTGGGGAATGATCCAGATCAGTTTTCGCATACTTTCCTTTTCA
>DASZRP010000285.1:0-6647 GCA_035548895.1 Puia sp.
GATATCGTCGCCTTTGAGATGTATGATCGGGTAGATCAGTTCATCTTCATTGGTTTTCCGTTTCAGCAGATCAAGCAGGCCATTTTTTGAAAGATATTTCTTTCCGTTGTAATCGATAACCAGACCGGCATTGAGGTAACAGTAATTCCAGAACTGATTATCTAAGTATTCATTGATAAAATGAAAATTCTTGAAGATGGTCTCGTCTGGAACGAACTGAACGAGGGTGCCGTTCGGCTCGGTCGTCTTCGTTTCCTTATATTCTTTCACCAGCGCCCCCCGGGAGAAATCGGCTTTTTTCTCTTTCCCATCCCGGAACGCGCTTACTGTAAAAGCCTGGCTCAATGCATTGACCGCTTTGGTCCCTACTCCATTCAGACCGACCGCTTTCTGGAATACCTTACTGTCGTATTTGGCTCCGGTATTGATCTTGCTGACCACATCGACCAACTTTCCCAGCGGAATGCCCCGGCCATAGTCCCTTATGGTTACCTGCTTATCGGCGATCCGGATATCGATCTGCTTGCCATAGCCCATGCTGTATTCGTCGATACAGTTGTCCACCACCTCTTTCACCAGCACGTAAATGCCATCGTCGGCACTGCTGCCGTCGCCCAGTTTCCCGATATACATGCCGGGCCGCAAACGGATATGCTCCTTCCAATCCAGGGAACGAATGGACTCTTCGGTATACTCGAAAAGGTTTTGCTTATTTTCTGCCATAATGATGGGCGCAAATATAGGCAATTGCCCCTGTTTCCCTCCTTCGTAAATTACGCACGACTGTGTATAACCCTTTTCTTATCATCTTGATTTACCGGATTTTAGGGAAATTCCACGGGAGAAATCCGCGCGTAATTTGAGTATAAAACCAAGTAGTTTTACCAATAATAAACCCAGTCATTTCAACGCTATTATAAGTCTAAACACTTACCCTTGAAAACGGGAATTATACCTGTCCTAAACCTTCTCCTCTCCATTTTGGCGGTGGCCTTCTGTTTCGTGCCTATGACATTATACTGGATAAAACGGCTCACTCCGAACAAGGCTTATTTATTAGTGGCACTGTTTTGGTTCATCAACGGAATCACCTACGCACCGGAAATTTTCCACTGGGAATGGTACAAATCGCTGTCGAACGACATTACGTTAGCTTATAATTTATTGGACACGCCCATGATGCTGCTGATCTTCTATTTTTCTTTCAAAAAGAAAATATTCGGACAGCTGCTGGTCGTATTCATTCTTTTCGAGATCGGAATGATCCTTTGGAAGGGTTATAATTTCGGATCGAATACGCCCATTATCGGATTTGGGACCCTGCTCAGCCTGGTATTGAATATCTGGGCAATCAGCAATTATTTCGGGAAAGTCCGGCATTCCACTTTTGAAAACACGATGGCCTTTGTGTACGCCGGCTTTATCTTCTATTATGGATTGTTTACAATCCCCTATTTTTTCAACTATCTTAATTTCAGCAAGGTCACATTGCCCTATGTTACCATGATCAACTATCTGAGCATCACGATCGCCACGGGCCTTATCTCCTACGGGTTCTGGAATCACGCCAGCTCTCCGTGGAAAGAGCTCAGGTCGCGTTAATCTTCGTCTTCCTCGTAGTTATAGCTTCCCTGATTATCGTTATATATCGCTTCCCAGTCTTTGATTTTATCGTCGCCAACTAATTCGAGTATATCAAAAATGGGATCTCCTTTCCTTTTCCATTCAATGGTCGGTTCGTCCTGGTATTTGGAAACATACATGCACTGTTCCGTTTCCAATTGCACTTTGATCAGGCTTACCGGGGACTGCTCTGTTTCCTGAATAAGATAATAACAACCCTTTTCTAACAACGCATAAGAATACATACAACACTGATTTAAAATTATCGCGAGCGGATATTCAGAATTAATGGGAGTAAGTCGGAACCTGGGAGAATTTATGGGATAGTAATCAGAACCGCAGGTGTAGGCAAATTTACTGCTTTTCTATATCCCGGTATATCTTTTTACACGGTAGACAGAATGGTTTTAAAACCAGCCTCGTCCAGACGACCTATATCATTGATTATCAATGTCTAAATTATTCTCCCTCTTTCCAGGCGGATAAATTTATCAACAGTTAAAGGCCTTTCTTCGATATAATGGCTTACGAAGATCAGGGTGGCCCGATAGGTCTCTACATAATGGTCGATCAGTCGTTTTACCAGGTCGATATGCTCGTCGTCCAGGCCCTGGAAGGGTTCATCGAGCACCAGTAGCGGCGGCGTTTTGATCATGGCCCGGCCCAGCAATATCATTCGTTGTGCGCCCGCCGGCAGCCTGTTCAGGGGGATATTCCGGAATTCTGAAAGCCCCAGAAAATCGAGCCATTGCGTTATTAGCTGCTGCTGTTCATCGGACGGCGCGCGAAACAGGCCGATCGTGTCGAAAAGTCCCGACGCGAGGGCCTGAAAGGCGGTCGCTGCTCGATCAAAGTATAAATGCAGTTCGGGTGAGAGCAGCCCGGTCTTTTGCTTGATTTCCCAAATGCTTTCGCCCGTGCCACGGCGGCGGTCGAACAGGTATATTTCATTGGCATAGGCCTGCGGATTATCGCCGGTGATCAAACTGAGCAGTGTCGTTTTGCCGGCGCCGTTTGGCCCCGATAAGCTCCACCGCTCTCCTTTTCTGACCTCCCAGTTTATATCCTGAAGTATTTGCTTCCCGCCGTAATTCACGTGAACATTCATCAGGCGCACAGCATAAGTAAAATCGGGATATTCGAAAGTCATCGAATCCGGGAATTGTTTTACGATTATATCCTTCTTCTTTTCACGCTGTTCAAACAGTTTTCGGTCGCCTATCCATACAATACGCCCCGATTCCATTTCAAGGATCCGGTTAAAGGAAGACGGGATATCGCGAACTGAAGTAATGAGCATCATTTGCTCGCCCCGCTCGCTCAGTTGGTTCAGCACGGAAGCCAGCAGGCTGCGCCCGGCAGCATCTAATCCGATAAAAGGCTGATCCAAAATGAGAAACTGGTGGCCCGTCAGCAGGGCTTTTACGATTTGCAGTCGCTTGTTCTCGCCGTTCGACAGTTGGATCAACGGTTCATCCAGAAGTCCTTCCAGTCCGAACAATTTCAACAGCTCCGTCAGACTGAATCCCGAACCAAATTCCGGATAGGCCTGGAGGTCGTCGCGCACGGTAGCTGTTTCCAACGCGTCCTGCGCATTATATCGCTGCTGATAGTAGAAATCAGATTGATTGCTTCTGTCCTTGAACCGGTGATGCTGTGGCACGAGCACCACGCTCCGATGGAAGGATGCCGGATCGTCGAAGTCGCCGGTGATCCGGCCGCGAAAGAAATAATTGCCTGCAAGCGTGTTCGCCAGCACGGTTTTTCCTGAGCCCGATGAACCGACAACGGCCCATTGCTCTCCTTTCCTGATCTCGAAAGAAATATCGCGCAGCAGCACGGCTCCCCCGAAGCCGACCTCAACCTGTTCCAGCTTAACTACCAGTGAACCCATCAATCTTTTTTTACGGCTGCAAAGATGGCTTTTTATTAATTTGAGCGCTCAAATTACCCGAAACTGATTTCCCAGCAGACCATACAACAGATCCTCAGCAGGATAGATATTACCGAAATTGTCGGAGGTTTTGTCAAGCTGAAAAAACGCGGCGCCAATTATCTCGGCCTCTGCCCCTTCCATAATGAGAAGACGCCTTCTTTTACCGTTTCCCCGTCGAAAGAGATCTATAAATGTTTTGGGTGCGGGCGAAGCGGAAATACCATCAGCTTCCTGATGGAGCATGAGAAATATTCTTATGTCGAAGCGCTGCGCTGGCTGGCTGCCAAATACAATATCGAAATTGAAGAATCTGAAAGCAGTCCCGAAGCGCGGCTCCGGCAGCAGGCGGCAGACAGTCTTTATATCCTGAACGGTTTTGCACAGCAATTCTTTACCGGCATCCTGAAGGAAGACGAGGAAGGGCAGCATATTGGGTATGGCTATTTAAAGGAAAGGGGATTTAACGACGATATCATTCAGAAATTCCAGCTGGGTTACAACCCTTCCGCCGCCGATCTTTTTGTTACCCATGCCCTGCAGGCGCAATACAGTCAGGAGATACTGCAGAAAAGCGGGCTTGCTGTTTGGCGGGATGGCAAGCCATTCGATAATTACCGGGGGCGCATCATATTTCCTATCCACAATCAAACCGGGAAAATCGCCGGCTTCGGCGCCCGCATTATCCGCAACAACGACCGGGCGCCCAAATACATCAATACGCCGGAAAACGAGATCTATGTCAAAAGCAAAATACTCTATGGTTCTTATTTTGCGCGGCAGTCGATCGATAAACAGGATGAGTGCCTGCTGGTGGAAGGATACACCGATGTGATCTCGCTGCACCAGGCTGGTATTGAAAACGTGGTAGCCAGCGGCGGTACTTCGCTGACGACGGATCAGTTGCGGCTGATCAAGAAATATACTTCCAACCTGACTATTCTTTACGATGGCGATGCCGCGGGCATCAAGGCCGCCCAGCGCGGAATGGATCTTGCTTTTGAAGAAGGCCTGAACGTTAGATTGGTGCTGATTCCCGACCAGGAAGACCCGGATAGCTATGTCAGAAAACGTGGCGCCGCTGCACTGCGCGATCTGATCCGGGAAAACAAAAGAGATTTTATTCTCTTCCAACTGGAAGCTTCACTGGCTGATCTCGGAGGCGATAGCCTGAAAAAAGCGCAGTTGGTGAACCAGATCGCCGACACCATTTCGAGGATCAGTAAAGCGGAAGACTTCACCCGCCGCCAGGATTATATTCGCCGGTCGGCCGAACTCCTGAAGATCGATGAACAGGGGCTCAATACACTGGTCAATAAACTCATTCGCGAACGGATCTCCAAAATTGAAAACCGACAGACCGACCGGCAAACGGCAATTGAAACGTTACCCGATTCACCAGATGAAGAGCTAACGGACCTACTGAATGAGGATGAAAGGCACGAACGCGCGATTCTACGCAGTCTCCTTGAATTCGGACTCAGGCCTTGGAGCGAGAGTCAACGGGTTGCCGATTATTTGCTTCCGGAATTCGAAGATGATCAGATGCTGGAGAATAAAAAACTTCTAGATGTATTTCACACATATAAAACCTGGTACGATCAGGGGCTGGAACCGACCTCACGTAATTTTCTTTATCAGGAGGATCAGGAACTCAGTACGCTGGTGGTATCTATGATGGATTTCCCTTTTGAACTTAGCGATAATTGGAAGACATTCTACGAGGGAAAAATTCCTGCTCTCGATGAAGATTACATATCCTTGATCCGGTCGACCCTTACTTATTTGAAATTGAGAAAAGTGCAGCGTTTAATCGATCTCAATCAAAAAGATCTTAAACACTCGCAAAATCAGGAAGAACAGCTCATGTATATGCAGACGCACCTGCATTTAAAGCAAATGGAAAAAGAACTGACCTTTGAAGCCGGGACGGTGATTGTTCGGAGGCCCAATTCTGCTTAGGCCGTTACACTGGCTTTTTCAAAGCGCGTAGCCGTCCACACATGATCCAGGGTAATCTCATTGATCCCCTCGAAACCAGCGTTGGTTAAACAGCTCCAGCTGCATTCGCGGTTCAGTGTGGTAGCGATCTTGGAACTGCTTTTCGGATAGGCGACCCAGAATTTTCCGTTCTTGCTGAGCGCCGGAAGAACTTCATGAATAATGCCGCGAAGCTGATTTTCATTTACGGCAAAAACGAGTGCGAAATCGATCTTCTTTGTTTTAAGGAGGGGGGTTACATTCTTTGCAAAAGCCAGCTTGGCAAACTGTTTCTCTATGGAGGAAGGAAGACCCTGGATTAATACACTTCTTTCGTCTCTGAGCTCCAGTTTGTCCAATAAATTTAACGACATGCTTAGATTGTATTTTAGTTTCTTAACCTGGTATTAACGGGTTGCAAAATTAAAAAAAAACACCCGGAACCGAAAGAAAAAACGAACAATTCTGAAGCCTGGCCTGCATTTGAGGGAAATTCCCCTGAAAAACTTGATCTGGCTCAATCCATTAATCCTGCTTGGCATCCATCCGGCGATGCCTCCGCTTGTCGCGATACTTCAGAATGGGGATTTTACTCTCGCTTCCCCTCAGTAAGCGGCTGATGTTTTTCTGGTGGGTTAGAATGACCAATAAGGCGACGGCAATGGCGAAAGCCCGGTACAGAAATTCTTTTTCGTTGAAGATGAAGAGGATCAACACCGCAAAAGCTATACTGGCCAAAATGGAACTCAAAGAGACAAAACGGGTCAGATAAAGGCAAAGAAGGAAGACGCCAACGCAATATACGGCCACAATGGGCTGTATGGCGAGGATCATTCCAAAAAGGGTGGCAACGCCTTTCCCTCCGCGAAAGTCAGCCCAGATCGGGAAAATATGACCAACCACAGCAGCCAGACCAAGTCCCACCATCAGGTTGGTCCTGTCCAGTTCACTGTGCATATAAAACGGAAGAAAAACATACAGGCTGGTAGCGGCAGCGCCTTTTAATACGTCGACAGCCATCACAATGCTTCCCCATTTCGAACCGAGTACACGAAAAGTATTGGTTGCCCCTGCATTCCCGCTCCCGTACTCCCGAATATCAATCCCGAAA
>DASZRP010000286.1:0-23267 GCA_035548895.1 Puia sp.
GTACACTTTTGGCGTCGAGTTCACCGGAGACAGTACGGGCAAGAACGGCGAGTCGGTCGGAACGCTTAAGCTGTATGTAAACGATAAAGTGGTTGCGCAGGGACCCATGCGCACCCAGGCGGGTAAGTTTACCCTCTCCGGCGACGGCCTTTGTGTTGGTTTCGATAGCGGCGATGCCGTGAGCGGACTGTACAGCACGCCGGGAACATTTAAGGGAGGGACCATCGAGGTGGTTGGCGTAACGGTGGAGAAGGCCTCTTATGCCGATCTGCAGGCTGAGGCCAGAAGAGCGATGATGGCGGATTAGATTGTTTGGATTTATTTTTAGCAGCCGGAAGCGAATCTTTTGCTTCCGGCTGTTTTGTCAAGAGACAACCGCCCACTGCCAACTGTCAACCTTTTTCGGACTGATCCCTTATTTTTGCGCGCCACATTCAACATGAAAACAAGAACCCTGATTCCTGTATTGCTTCTTTGCCTGTCTGTTTTTTGCTTTGGACAAAATCCTTCTGCCGGTAAATCGTTCGGACCGCTGCTTTGGAAATATCAGACCAGCGGAAAAATATTTTCTTCACCGCTGTTGTATAAGGACCTGGTTGTCGCGGGAAGCGAAGACAAAACGCTCTATGCGCTGAATGCCGGCACGGGCAAAATGGTCTGGAAGTTTACCACAGGCGGCGCTCTCCACGGTTCACCCGTTGCTGCCGGCGACCGTATCTTCTTTGTGAGCTACGACGGTTATTGCTATGCGTTAGATGGACGAACCGGCAAGCTGCATTGGAAATTCCGCACGAACGGCGAAAAGAAAGTAGGGAGGAAGGGACTCTGGACCATGAAGCCGGCAGACCAATATATGGATGATCCGTACGATTTTTTTCTTTCATCTCCGGCAGTGGATACGACCGCTGGGCTCGTTTATTTCGGAAGCAGCGACGGAAATCTCTATGCCTTGCGGATGACAGATGGCAAGCTCCAATGGCATTTCCAGACGGGAGGTATTATTCATAGCAGCCCGGTGCTTTATAAGAACACCCTGTTCTTTGGAAGCTGGGACAGGTATCTTTATGCTGTCGACAGCCGTACCGGAAAGGAGAAATGGAAATTCCAGACCCGGGCCGATACGACGATCCATCTGCTGGAAGGCATACAGGCTTCGCCACTCATCTATGATGATCAGATTTTTTTCGGAGCGCGGGATGGTTATTGCTATGCCCTGGATCTTGCAACAGGAGAACTGAAATGGAAATATTCGGCAAATAATTCCTGGATACTCACTACGGCGGCAGCTGCAGACGGGACGGTTTATACCGGAACCTCCGACACTTATCTGTTGCTCGCTCTCGACGCGGCGACAGGTCGGGAGAAATTTCGGGTGAAAGCGAATGGGTATGTCTACTCTTCGCCGGTGATTGATGGTAACACGATCTATTTCGGCGATTTTACCGGGCAGCTTTTTGCAGTGAACCGGTTTTCCGGAGAAATCCTCGGCCGCTTTGAGACCCCGGGAAGAAAAAAGAGTGCTGCCATACTGCTCAATAAAGGAGATCTTGATTTCGCTTACCTGACAAAGGGAATGGACCTGGCCTACTATGCCACTACTGTGGCGGGGATAGATAAACTCTACACCCTCGGCCCCATACTTTCTAAACCAGCCATTGCCAATGGAATTATTTACTTCGGTTCAGCAGATGGCTGCATTTATGCAACAAAACTTATACATTAACTGTCATCTGTCATCCGTCATCCGTCAACCGCTCACCGTCCACCACCCACTGTCATCTGTCATCTGACCTAAACGGCGAAGCCGGCAGTCCCTCTTTATTATACAGGTTGGGATTCACGGGATCGTCGGCCCAGGCGTAGCGCACATATTTTGGTTCCTTCACTTCATCGTTCCAAACGATGACTTTATCGCCAACGATTTTCGCTTCGGCCCAGACGAACTTTTTATCGGTACCTGCAATGGCGAATTCGGTTGGCGCTTCTCCGTCGTTGGTAGTGAGCCCGCCGCCGGTATGTGTAAAAGAAACGATGATCTTATCGACTTCGATAGTGGCAGATTGGTAAATAGGGCCGGAGAATACTATCGGTTCACCATAAGCTATTTTCTCCGCGGCTAAGGCCAGCCGGTCGCCGACTTCCTTTTTCCGGTCGGGATGAATATCGTTCCATTCGCCCAGGTCGATCGCTACGGCCATGCCGGTATTGGGTACAGCGAGCGATTTCAATTGGGCTTCCCTTAGTTCGGCCCACTGGCTGGAGGCCGGCAGATAGTTATAGTCGCCGAAGCCGGGAAGCTGTACATACAGGAAGGGCAGGTCGCCCTGCTTCCACTGCCGGCGCCAGTCAGCGATCATGGCCGGCTGTATTTTCGCATATTCGGCAGCGTGACTCGTATTGCTTTCGCCCTGGTACCAGATAAATCCCTTGATCGCATAATTCGTTGCCGGGGCCAGCATGGCATTGTACAGAGATGTAGGCTGATTTTGCGCGGAAAATCCAGATCCGCCCCCAAAGCCGCTGCGGGGAATAAAGACTTCACCTACTTTGTATCGCCAATAGCCCTTCAGATCGACGGTATCGTTACCGGCGATCAGGCAATAAGGTTTGTCGGGCACAAAGCCTCCCTTGCCGGAATTATTGATCACCCGAACCACGAAAAGATTCTTTCCCGGCTTCAGCAGATCGGCAGGCACGGCATATCGCCGCTGCGGATACATATAAGTGGTATTGCCCACGAGCTTTCCGTTGATATAGAGAAAATCGGCATCGACAATGCGTCCGAGGAATACTTTGGCGGCCTTTCCTGTCATGGATGCCGGAACGTCTATTTCCCTGCGATACCAGACCGAACCGTTCAGATCTTTAACGCCCTGGTCTTCCCAGTAGCCCGGAATATTGATCGCGCGCCATTCCTTCGGCACATAGGCCGGATCGTACCAGGGAATAGCGCTTGTCAGCCCTTTATCCTGCGGCCTGGCCGGAATGCTTCCGGAATTCCTTCGGCCAAAACTATTGGTGTAAGCAGTATCCTTGTTTTTCTCAATGGTCTTTTCAATTGCGGGAAATTCTTTCAGCCCTTCCTCGCTGGTCCAGGCTTCGATGGGTGTGCCGCCGACGCTGGCATTGATCAGTCCGATGGGCACGTGATATTTTTCATAAAGCGCTTTAGCAAAGAAATAAGCTACGGCAGAAAACTCCCCGATGTCTTTCGGGTTCGCAGATTTCCAGGAACCGCCGGGCAGGTCGGCAGCCGGCCCCTCCAGGTTGGTTGCCGTAGGTATCCAGAAATGCCGGATCTCCGGGTAGTTTGCATTGGCCACTTCATCGGCGTAACGTACGCTATGCAGTTTCATCTGGTGAACCATATTCGACTGGCCCGAGCATATCCATACGTCGCCCACCAGGATATCATACAGAGTTATTTTATTTTTTCCGGCGATCTCCATCGTATAAGGGCCGCCCGCCTTCGTCGGCTGCAACTGCAGCATCCACTTCCCTTCCGCTCCTGTTTTTGTTTTGTAGGTCCTGCCATTGAATTTCACGGCGATCTTTTCTCCCGGAGAAGCCCAGCCCCAGATATTGACTTTGGCATCCCGCTGCAGCACCATGCTGTCCCGGATCAGCCGGGGCAGTCTTACCTGGGCCTGCGATAAACAGAAAAGGGCGCAAAGTATACCGGTCAGGGTTATCCGCTTTATCATGATCTTATTTTGCGTATGGATGGATCGGTTGAATGCTGCCGTCCGCGTTATATTTCAATTCCGCCACCTTCACCGAGCGAAGGTGCGTCACGCCTTTCGACAGGGAAGAATCGTGATAAAACAGATACCATTTTCCGTTGAATTCCACAATGGAATGATGGTTGGTCCAGCCAACCACCGGATGCAGTACAATGCCTTTGTAGGTGAAGGGGCCGTAAGGATTATCGCTCATGGCATAGCAAATGAAATGCGTATCGCCGGTGGAATAGGAGAAATAATATTTTCCCCGGTACTTATGCATCCAGGAAGCCTCGAAAAATCTTCTTTCATTGTCGCCCTGCAGCAGCGGTTTTCCGTGTTCATCCAGGATAACCAGGTCGCGGGGCTTTTCGGCGAATTCCAGCAGGTCGTCGGTCAGCCGGGCTACCTGTGGGCATAGGGCTGGTTCATTATCCGCCGGCAAGTGGACCAAAGGCCCTTCGCCATTGCTGTTGAATTTTCCGGTTCGCCAGCGTTGCAATTGTCCGCCCCAGATACCGCCGAAGTAGAGATAGGTTTTTCCATCGTCGTCGGGGAACACGGCCGGGTCGATCGAAAAGCTGTTTTTGATGGCTACCGCCTGGGCCCTGAATGGACCAGTGGGAGAATCGCTCACTGCTACGCCGATCTGGAAAACACCATCCGGCCGCTTGGCCGGGAAATACAGATAATACTTTCCATTTTTGCAGGTCGCGTCCGGCGCCCACATTTGCTTCTCTGCCCAGGGCACATCCTTTACATGCAGCGCAATGCCGTGATCCGTGCAGGAGCCGCCGGGGCTGTCCATCGACAGCACATGATAGTCTTCCATCGCGAAATGGCTGCCCAGATCGTCAAAAGGAATATCATTTTCCACATCGTGCGAGGGGTAGATGTAGATGCGGTTGTTGAATACATGCGCCGAAGGGTCGGCAGTATAGATATGGAAGACCACCGGCTGGGATATGGCTTTCCGGTTCAACTCTGCAAAGTCGATATGGTCGATCGGATCTTCAGGCATGGGCTTTGGTTTTTGTTATTCAGATCAGGCCACGGCCTGTCTTTTCTGTTTTAAATCGCTTTCAATCTGCACTTCCATTTTCTTATTGATAACATAGAGAAAGAGCAGGGCGGCGCCAAGCAGAAAGGGAATGGACGGATAAACACTCACTAACATCTTAATGCCCTGTACGGTTTCCGGCGCTTGTGCATCGGCGTTAGGAACGTACTGATAAAGGCCCAGGATTCCCGTAAGCAGTGCGCTGCCGATGCTTAGGCCCACTTTCAACCCCACTAACATAGCAGAGAAAATGATGGCCGTGGCCCGGCGGTTGTTTTTCCATTCCGAATAATCGGCTACATCGGCGATCATAGCCCAGAGTACAGGAATGGTGAGCCCGTAGAAAAAGCCGTGCAGGATCTGCGATATGAATATGAGGCGGACCGCATCGGGCGGGAAAAAATAAAATATCAGGATGAATAAGGTAGAGATGAACAGCGCTACGCCAAACACATCCCGTTTGCCATATTTATCGGCCAGGGCTTTGGAGAACATGATGCCGACGATCATGAAAATGATGCCTCCGGCATTGAACAGCCCGAACCCCGCGGAAACGGGATCTTGGCCAAAGAAGTTCAGACCGATGCCCGACAGAAAATGCAGGATGGGATTAATGAATTCGGTGAGGCGTTGCTTATCGACATAATTCCTGAAATAATAAACGTATGAACCGCCTTTCATCGCCAGGGTGATGAACACCAGGGTGGTGAGCACCAGCATGATAATCCAGGGCCTGTTCCTGAGCAGGTCGGCGAGATCGGCTTTCAAAGTGGATTCCTGTTCCGGCTTTGGCACTACGCGCTCCTTTGTCGTGACAAAAGTGATCAGCAGCAGGATGGTGCCGATAATGGCCAGCCAGGTCATCACTTTTTCTATTCCTGCCGATTTATTGCCGTGTCCCACGGCCTCGATGATCGCGAGCATGAAGACCTGTACAAAGAACTGGGCGAACATCACGGCGACAAAACGGTAAGAAGATAAGCTGTTTCGTTCTTTCATATCTCCGGTGATCACACCGCTCAGCGCAGAATAGGGAAGATTATTAGCCGCATACAGCAATAACAGCAAGGAATAAGTAACAACGGCATAGATCACTTTGCCTTTATAAGAAAAATCGGGCGTGCTGAAAGCGAGCAGGGCAATTACACCCAGCGGAACGGCAGTGAACAGGATCCAGGGCCTGAACTTTCCCCACCGGGAACGCGTTCTGTCTGCCAGTGCGCCAACCAGGGGGTTGAAGCCGAATGCGGCGATCAGTCCAACGGCAAGGATCAGCACCGACGCGTGTTTGGCTTCGAGGCCATAAATGTCCGTATAAAAATAAGCGAGATAGGTAACAAGGGTTTGGAACACGAGGTTAGCGGCGAAGTCGCCCAGGCTGTAGCCGACTTTCTCGACGACGGACAATTTTTCTTTACTCATGATTGGTGTTTAGGGGTTATTGCTTGGTCGAAATGACGCGATAAAATGCGGGCTTCGGATTGAACTGGCGGTCGAACAAGAGCGGATAGTTAGTCCTTCCGCGAATCGGCCAGTCGTTCAGCCAGGATTGCCCGTCGTTCACGCCCCAGAAGGTAACGCGGCTCACCTTTTTCCTGTACTTCATGAAAATACGGAACAATCTTTCATAAGCCGCAGCCTGCGCCTGTTCAACCGAATCGGGCAGTCCCGCGGCATAAGGATTCATCTTGTCGTTATTATTGTTCTTAGCCGTCTGGTTTACGTCGGCCGTATTGCTGTCCCAGGGATTGGGCAGTACGCCCAGGTCCAGTTCCGTGAACATCACTTCGATACCCAGCGCGGAGAACTCCTGTATGCTTTTTTCGATATCGTCGAAGGGAACATTATTGGCCCGCCAGTGTCCCTGGATGCCTACGCCGTCGATCCGCACGCCGGCAGCCTGTATTTTTTTGATGAGCGCGATGGCGCCGGCCCGCTTTGCCGGCTGTTCAATATTGTAGTCGTTGTAATATAGTTTAGTGTGTGGCGCGGCTTTTTGTGCCAGGCGAAAGGCTTCCACGATATAATCGTCTCCGAGCTTTTCGAGGAAAATGGATTTGCGCAGCGAACCGTCTTCATTCAGTGCTTCGTTGACCACGTCCCAGGAATAGACCTTCCCGTCGTAGCGGCTGGCCAGGGTGGTGATATGGTTCACGAAATACTGCCGCAGGGAATCCGCACTATTGATGTGGTGAACGAAGCCGGGCAACTGACTATGCCAGATCAGGGTATGGGCGTTCACCCGGATATTATTTTTCTTTGCGAAGGCGACCAGCTTATCGGCCAGATCGAAATTGTATTTGTCCCATCCCGGCTGTATCACTTCCGCCTTCATGACATTCTCGGGCGTTACCGCATCGAACTGCTGTTTGATGAGCCGGTCGCCGGCGCTGTCTTTCTCCTGGATCTGCCGGGCATTCATAGCCGTCCCGATCAGGAAATCGTCTTTGAAGGTTTCTTTCAGCGAGGCCGGGGCCTGCTGCTGCGCCAGGAGCGATTGAGTTCCGCCGCAGCCGAGGAGCAGTGCGATGGTAAGGGAAAGGGCTGGCGAAAATCTGCTTTGCATGCCTAAGGTTTTTTCGGTTTATAAATAGTTTCCTCCGGTCCGAGATAGCTGGGTTTGAGTCCCCCGAAATCGACCACCAGTTTTTGAAGCACCACAGCCGGGCTGATCATCCAGAACTTCAGGGTGTGCTTTCCCTTTTTGCTCACGGCATGCGTCGATGTTTTGATGATGATATTGTCGGCCACCCAATGGCTCCAGCTTCGGGGGTTATGATCGTCGCTATTGATGGAAATGATCTGCGGTTGTTCATCGTCGATAGAAATGGCGTATTGCAAGCCTTCCGGCCGGTCGTTGAAGTTAAGTGTCGGCGAAAACCAGGCGTCTATTTTCACCGCTCCGGTGTCGTAGGAATAAAAATCATAACGGAGATGAGGCGTGGTGGCTGTCAGGATTTGTGTTTCGGCGGTTACCGGAAAGCAGGTTATGCCGTCGCCGTCCTTCCCGATATTGGGAATGGTCTGCCATTGAATGGCGCCGCTATTGGTTTTGCCGGAATAATTTGCCGCGTTCATCGATACATATCCGTTCAACTCAAAAAACACATTTCCCTTCACGCCTGCGGGTACGGGTGCGGTGATGGGTTTGGCCCGGCTTTCCGAAGCGGTTGCGGCATTCGCGGCAGTGCCGGCCGCCACATATTTCAATTCCGGCATCTTTTGCTGGAGCGGCTGCTGCCAGTAGGTATAGCCGATATGGGTCTGGTCCATCATGTGGTTCCACTTGCCATGGTTCAGTTGGTTATACTGTAGTGAGATCAAAGAATCATTGATATAGTATTGCTTTGCCTTATCGGCATATTGGTTGGCGATGGAATTGTTTTCATTTGCATAATGATGGTTGAATGCAACGGCGGTGTATAAGCGCTGAAGGTTGGCAAAGGCTTTTATGGGGTGCAGCACCAGTTCGAAATAGGCGTCTTTGTATTCGGCGGGCATCTTTTTGTTAATGGCTTCCGCATCTTTTTCCAGTTTATCCCATTCTCCCGTCACCCTTTGCAACTCGTTGTAGTTCTCCAGGCTATAGGTATCGGCATTCAGGAGCTCGGGTTTTTTTCTTGCACAATACCGGGCGTATTGTGCAAGGATCCGGCCGATGGATTTCCCGTTTGCTTCTCCAAACTGCCTTGTCGCCCACTGGGTATAATAATCCGGCAGATTCTTTTCATTCCATTTATCGGTATTCCAGGCATAGTCCAGGAAGAAAGAGATCGGAAATTCCATGGGCTTCAGATCGCCGACATTGACGATCCAGATATCCTTCACGCCGTATTCGTAGGCCAGGTGCATCTGTTCCCAGACCCGGGCAATATTATTGGTGTTGATCCATTTGTAATTTCTCGGATCGCCGACATAATCGAAATGATAATAGATGCCATAGCCGCCCTGGCGGGGCTTGTCGCCTGGTTTGGGCAGCCGCCGGAGATTACCCCAGTTGTCGTCGCAGAGTAGCAGGGTCACGTCGTCGGGTACACGCATTCCCTTATCGTAGTAGTCCAGTACTTCTTTATAGAGGGCCCAGAGCTGCGGCGTTTCCGACGCGGGCTTGCCGGTTACTTCTTCAATAATTTTTCGTTGATCAGCGACGATCTTTTCAAGCAGGCTGATGGCTGTGCCCTGGGTCATGGGCATATCGCCGTCGCCGCGCATGCCGACGGTCACGATGCTTTCGTGATGGTCCATATTCTCGATGCCCTTTCTCCAGAAGGCCCGCAGCACGGAATCGTTGGTCGAATAATTCCAGGCACCATGGCCGTAGCGCTTCCATTCTTGCTGCGCACGCAGCATGGGCTCATGATGCGTTGTGCCCATCACGATGCCCCACTTATCGGCTAGCACAGGGTTCAGGGTATCGTCATCGTTAAAAGCGTTGCCCCACATGGCCGGCCAGAGATAATTGCCCTTCAGCCGGAGCAGGAGCTCGAACATTTTCTCGTAGACAAGATGGTTCACACCGCCGAACTTCTCTTTGGTCCAGCCGGAAAAAGCCGGCGCCTCATCATTGATGAATATGCCCCGGTATTTTACCGAGGGTGAACCGTAATTATATACGCCTTTCTTCACATAGAGTGACTGTCTTTTCGCCGGCGGCACGTCGGCCCACCAGTACCAGGGCGAAACGCCGATCTGCTGCGACAATTCGAAAACGCCGTAAGCAGCGCCCCGTTTGTCGCTCCCGGCAATGACGAGGCCATTGCGAATGCCTGTGCCTGCTGTCGAAAGCGAGAAGGTTTGCAGGGTGAACGCCTCCCATTTGTTTTTGATGGGGGCGGAATTCAGTTTTTTTTCTTCGATGAGCTTATTAATGGTAGGTGAACCGCCCAGGGTGCCGATTATGATCACCGCATTGGCAGCAGATGAGAAGGAGCTGATGATTTTCGGTTTTTTACCGCTCACCACTTCAATATCCTGCTGCAGTAAAGATGCGGCCTTATGAACCAGCCAGTCATCGTTTTCATCCACATAAATAGCCGTTACCTGCGAAGAACTTACTATTGGAAAAGCATCAGGTTCATTTTTCCCGACTACGAAAGACTGAGCTTGTGAAAGCAGGGGCAGGCAGGCAGCAGCAAATGCCAGCAGGCGCAGAATATTTTTTTTCATATCGCAATCGTTGACAATTAAAATCCGATCGAATTGCCTCCGTCCACCGGAAGTACGACGCCCGTGATATACCGGGCTTCATCCGAAGCGAGAAAAAAAGCCGCCTCGCCGATATCGACGGGCTTTCCCAGATAACCCATCGGCGTTCTCGACATGACTCTCTGCATGCGACCAGGATCGTCGTTTAGGGCTTTGGCGCTCATATCGGTGGCGATGAAGCCCGGGGCAATGCAGTTAACCCTTATTCCCATCGGCGAGAGTTCTACCGCCATGGCCTTGGTCATCCCCTCGATGGCCGCCTTGGATGCCGTATAGGCAATTACTTTAGGCAGGCCGTATTGGGAAGCCATGGAGCTGATATTGACGATTGCGCCGCTTGTTTTCTGATTAAGCATCTGCTTAACGATTTCCCTCGACAGGACGAATACGCTGGTCACGTTGGTGAGTTGTATCTTTTGAAACTCTTCGTCGGTCACTTCGATAAAATCCTTTTTCAGGTTGATGCCGGCGTTGTTTACCAGGATATCCACCTTGCCGAACCGCTGGAAAATGGATTCAGCAAG
The DNA here is from genome assembly GCA_035548895.1 of Puia sp. Taxonomy (GTDB): domain Bacteria; phylum Bacteroidota; class Bacteroidia; order Chitinophagales; family Chitinophagaceae; genus Puia. Next base: position 10,512 of record DASZRP010000286.1, read on the forward strand.
CTGGGGAATGCCTGCCAGGTTGGTCAGGTCGTAAGCGACGGGCTCGCAGCAGCTGCCTAACGCTTTTTTCGCGTCATCCAGTCTTTGCTTGTCCCGGCCGATGATGATGGTCCGGATCTGATGCCGGACAAAAGTTTGCGCGATGGCCAGACCGATTCCCGATCCTCCTCCGGTTATGATTGCGGTTTTTTGCATGAACGTATTTTTGGTGGTTGTTAAGGGTCTGACTGATCATGATGTCTGGCGCCGCTTCAACCATTTTTTGTTCCATCAGTTCCTCCTTTCAGCGATGATTTTCTAACAATCAGTTCGGAGCCGATGATAATGGTGTTTATCTGTTCAATATTACTTTCTTTTTTTAAGTGACTGATCAGGTTTCGCGCCGCCACTTCCCCCATTTCCTTACCCGGGTAATTAATGGTGGTGAGCGCAGGCTCGATCAGCTTGCCGATTACGTCATTATTAAATCCGACGATGGCAATGTCTTCCGGTATACGGATATTGTTTTCTTTCAGGGTGCGCATGCATACGGCCGCCACAAAATCGTTCGTAATGCAGGCGCCGTCAGGCAGCGCGCACAAGCTAAGTATTCGTCTTGCCGATTCCACACCCGCTTCTTCGCTCAGGTCATTGATGATGAGCAGGCTTTCATCGAAACATATACCGTGATCAGTCAGCGCGCTCCGGTATCCACGATACCGCTCTGAATAGACGTTGCGCGCCAGGCTGGAAGTAATATGCACAATCCTTTTACAGCCCTGCGCGATCAGGTGCTTCGTTGCTTCGTAGCCGCACTTATAATTATCAATGATCACTACGGTATTCTGGCTGTTCCTTTCCACGCGGTCGAAAAAGATCACCGGAACTCCCTTCTCTATAAAAGGATGGAAATGGCCGAGGTCGCGGGTGTCGAACGACAGGGACGCGATCACGCCATCCACTCTTTTATGAAAAAGATTTTTGGCATTGGCCGCTTCTTTAAGATAGCTTTCCGAAGAGTGAGCGATGATCAGATCGTAGCCCGCCTCGGTGGTTACTTTCTCTACTCCTGCCAGTACCGAATTAATGAAGTTACTATGCAATTCATGAACGATGAAACCGATTGTATTGGTTTCCTTCTTTCGCAGGCTGCTGGCGAAGTGATTTGACCGGTATCCTACCTTTTCAGCCAGTTCAAAGATCATTTTTTTGGTCTTTTTACTGACTACCGGATCATCCTTCAGCGCACGGCTAACCGTGGCGGTAGATATATTCAGTTGGTTAGCAATATCATAAATAGTGATTTCCTTTTCCTTTCTCATAAATGGCAAGTCTGGAAGTGCAAAATAAAAAAAATATTACAATCGATTGCATTTTTTAAAAAACTCCCTACATTTGAAAACCAGTTCGGCGTTTAATTCGGTTAAGCTGCCGGATGGCAACAGGTTTCGCTTGCTTTATGAAAAAAAGATTGCTTTTAAAAATTCATGAAATGCCTTTCAGGTAAGGGTTTCATTAAATCGGCGCTTTTATCTCCGACCGTTTTTTAAGTCTCTTTTTCTTCATATTGTCACACGCAGCCCAAAAGCGCTCCGAGGGAAATGATGCCCTGGTTCAGGGCGATTTTCGCGGAAGGCAGGTTCGAATATGGCGATTTTATGCAATCGTTTGAATTAATGGTGCATCATCGTTTTATCCGGACCTCCCAATATCCTGACCGGCTGCCCGTTGGGCCAGCCAATGAATTACCCGTGGTCATTTAAACTCAACTCAAAAACTAATGTTTATGCAAAAAACAGCTTCCCGTCTGAAAAAAGGAGCGTCCCGGGGCAGCGCGTTGATGAGACAGTTTTTTACAGCTGCCTTGCCCGTTCTGTTATGTTTTTTTTCTTTTCATCTCTATGCCCAAAACACCATTACGGTCAGGGGTCAGGTCAAAAATGAGAATGGCCAGCCCGTTCCCAATGCCTCTGTGGCGGTCAAAGGGCAGGCTTCGGGAGTTGCCTGCGACGACGCGGGTAATTTCGTTATCACGGCGCCTCCAACGGCCACGCTGGTTATCTCCTCGGTGGGCTATGGCGAGACCGAAGTAGCGATTAACAATCAGACCAGCCTGTCGGTATCATTAACCTCCACGACGACGATGGCCAACGACGTGATCGTTATCGGTTACGGTACGCAGCGCAAGGAAGCGGTGACCGGGTCGGTAGCTTCCATTAAAGGAGAGGCGATTCGTGAAGTGCCCGGCGCTAATGTGGCTCAGGCACTGGAAGGACGCCTGGCGGGAGTTCAATTGTCTCCAACAGATACCAAGCCCGGCGCGACCATGCAAATCCGCATCCGGGGCGCCCGCTCGCTAACGGCCAGCAACGATCCCTTGATCGTGCTCGATGGAATTCCTTTTCCCGGTTCCATAGGAGATATCAACCCGGACGATATCCGGAGTGTAGACATTTTAAAAGACGCTTCGGCCACGGCCATCTATGGTTCCCGAGGCGCCAATGGGGTTATCCTGCTGACTACTTATAAAGGGACGCGCGGATCGAAGGCAAAAATAACTTATAGTGGATATATTGGCCAGCAGACTGTTTTCGCCAAATACCCCATGATGAACGGACCGGAATTCGTTGCACTGCGGAAAGCAGCCGGTCAGTATACCAACGGACCTGATGAAGACGATAACCAGAATACCGACTGGCAGGATATGTTCTTCCGGAACGGAACACTGAATAGCCAGAACGTCAGCCTTTCCGGCGGATCGGAAACCGGCACCTATAATATAGGACTTGGCTTCTATCAGAACCAGGGGGTGATCCCGACGCAGAAATATACGCGGTATTCACTGCGGACTTCAATTGATCAGCAGATAGGAAAATATTTCCGTATTGGTCTTACCACCAACAATAATTATAATCTGACGGAAGGCAGCCAGGTAGGTATTTATAATGTGCTGAGCATGTCGCCGATCGCCGAACCTTATAATACAGACGGAACCCTGAAGAGAACGATAAAGATGCCGCTTGACGAATACTGGACGCTCACCAGAAGCGTGGCGGAAGGATTACACGATGAATGGCTGAACGAGACCAGGGGTTTTGCGACCTACAATTCTGTTTACGGCGAAGTAAAAATTCCCTGGGTGGACGGGTTGAAATTCCGGACTAACCTGGGCCTCGATTTTGTTCAGGGCAATAATGGATACTATACCGGCGAAGGAATAAACAGTTCCAACCCCACCACACCATCCACTGCGGGCATCAGCAATGCGCACACTTATCACTGGACAATTGAAAACCTGCTCACTTACGACCGTAGCTTTGGCAAAAGCAACCTGAACGTAACAGGCCTTTATTCCGCAGAGCAAAGCCGAATCGATACTTCATCCATGTCGGCTCAGGATATTCCTTCCGATGCCTTCCAGTTCTATAATCTGGGTCAGGCTTCGGGCGAGATCACCGTTGATCCGAACAAGCAAAATTATTTGCAGTGGGGATTGATGTCCTGGATGGGCCGCGTCATGTATTCTTACGATAACCGCTATATGATATCAGCCACCGTGCGTTCCGATGCTTCTTCGAGGCTGGCGCCCGGACATCAATGGCATACCTATCCTGCGGTCTCCGTGGGTTGGAATATTGCCAATGAATCTTTCATGCGGGGTGTTTCCTGGATAAATGCATTGAAGCTGCGTGCCGGTTACGGAGAAACTTCCAACCAGTCTATCGCTCCCTATGCCACGCTGGGTCAACTGGCCACGCGGCCTTACAACTTCGGGGATGCGAATTATGCAACTGGTTATTATGTTTCCCAATTGCCTAACCCGAACCTGGGATGGGAGTACTCTAAAACATGGAACTTCGGAGTCGATTTCAGTGCGCTGAAGGGCCGTCTGTCCGGTACCGTTGAATATTATATCACCAATACCGAGGACCTTCTGCTGAGTGTCGGCCTGCCGCCAACTTCAGGCGTGAGCAGTTATACGGCCAATGTAGGCGCAACGCAGAACAAAGGATTTGAAATTACCCTGAACGGCACGATCATAGACGGCGGCCGGGATGGCGTGACCTGGGATGCAGGCTTTAATATTTATGCCAACCACAATAAGTTAGTATCTCTTGCTTCCGGACAAACCCAGGATGTAGGTAATTCCTGGTTTGTCGGCCACAATATCAATTCTATTTACGATTATAAGAAAGTAGGATTGTGGCAGGACAAGGATCCTTATCTCTCCACGCTTGAGCCGGGTGGCAACGTGGGTATGATTAAGGTACTCTATACCGGAGGTTACAATCCCGACGGTACACCGGTAAGAGCTATCGGGCCCGACGATCGCCAGGTGATGGATGTGGATCCCAAGTTTCTCGGTGGTTTCAATACTCGGGTCGCCTACAAAGGGTTTGATTTGAATATCGTGGGCATGTTTCAAAACGGAGGGATCCTGATCAGCACCCTGTATGGATCGTCGGGATATCTCAACCTGATGAGCGGCCGCAGGAATAATGTTAAGGTAGATTACTGGACCCCGGATCACACTGATGCCAAATATCCAAAGCCGGGGGGTATCGCCAGTGGCGATAACCCGAAATATTCAAGCACCCTGGGTTATTTCGACGCTTCCTACCTGAAGATCCGCGCCATCACCCTGGGATACGACCTTAGCCGGAGCGTGATCAAAAACAGGAATATCAAAATGCGGGTATACTTCACCGTGCAGAATCCATTGGTGATGTTCTCTCCTTATCATAAAGAGTCCGGCATGGACCCTGAAACCAACTCGTACGGGGATCAGAACCAGGCCGTAACCACATCTTATCAGCACCGGTTTCTGCAAATTGGCACCAACGCACCCGCGACTCGTAACTATGTATTTGGCGTTAACCTGACATTCTAAAATCATATTATATGAAACGTTTGCAAATAAATATTTTTATCAGGCCCCTGCTCCTGACGATGTGCCTGGCAGGGTGTTCCAAGATTCTGGATGAACAACCCCGTAGTACTTTTACACCGGAATATTTTTCCACGCCGAACGGCGTTTTGGGTGGGATAACATCCATGTATGCCAATCTCCGCAACCTGTATGGTCAGGCTTACTATTACAATTCCTGCCTTACCGGAACAGATGAAGTAACCTGGGGGCAGAGTGCGGATGGAAATTTCAAGGACATGGATATGTCCGGTGTGGGAAATGTAACCTCCACGGAAATGTCCACCGGTTTAGCCTGGGCTGCTGCTTTTCCGGATATCAATACGGCCAGCGGTGTCATTGAAAATGCCAGCGCCGCCGGTATTTCACCTTCGCTTGTAGCCGAGGCCCGGTTTTTCCGCGCATTCGATTATTTTTTGTTAGTGCAGACCTATGGCGGGGTCCCGCTCGACCTGGGAGCCGGAGAGCTGGCGTTCAATACCAACCCGGTGCGGGTCTCCAAACGCACTACGGTGCCTGAAGTTTATACCAAAGCTATATTTCCCGACCTCGATACGGCGGTAAACGAATTGCCTGCTGCCGGTCGCGTAATAGGGGGAGTTACCAAAACACTGGCGCGTCTTTACCTGTCAAAAGCGTATCTGACCTATGCCTGGTGGCTCGAGAACCCCAATAATATTCCGACCTATCCCGCGGCTGACCGCTCCGATCCGGATGGGCACGATGCTCAGTATTACTTCCAACAGGCATACGACCTGGCGACGGCTGCCATCGACGATCCCGGACCCTTTGGTCTGCAACCCACCTTTTACGATGTGAGCGTCGGATCCAATGATCGCAACAATGAGATCCTGTTGTATGCCGACCATACGCAGACAAGCCAGTACTACAATGGCGGGAGTCTTACTTATGGCAATGGCGCGGCTCCGGACAACTTTGCCGGCTGGATGCTGACTTGGAACTACACGAGTATCAGAAGCGGCACCGATCCCAGTTGGAGCGGGAATATCAGCTCGGTTCAGCGTGAGTCATCACAGGACCTGGGACGTCCCTGGATCCGCATGTGCCCAACCATCGACGTGATAGAAAATACCTTTGCCGATAAAACAAACGATTCCCGTTACGACGGGACTTTCTCCACCGTCTATCGCGGTAACTGGCCCAAGGGCGGCGCCACCCAAAGTGTTTTGTACAACGCAAACAATTTGCCGATTCAGCCCGGCGATCCCGTCCTGACCTTTCTGAACGATGAACCAGGCACGGCCATCGACTATGCAACCTGGGCAAGCAAGAACAATGTAGGCGCCGGCGCCCTGCCTGGCCGCTCCGATTTTGTAATATCACCGGAAGGCGTCAGCAGACTCAGGTATCCCGGCATCTGGAAGCTGGGCGAATACCGGACCGACAATGGCGATGGGTTGGGTCAGCCCAATGCCGGCAGCACCCGTCCGTTCAATATTGCCAAGTTTTCGGAGCTCTATTTTATTGCTGCGGAAGCGGCGGTAAAAGGCGCAACGACTACAGCCGGTAAAACGGCGGTGGACCTGATCAATGTCATCCGCGCGCGCGCCGGCAAATGGCGTTTCTCCAATGCCGACAATACAGAGAAAATCGAAGACCATAGCGCCGATATGGTTGCGGCCACCCCGTCAACGATAGACATTAATTATATTCTGGCTGAGCGTTCCCGTGAGTATTACGGTGAAGGATATCGCTGGTACGACCTGGTACGTACCCAGAAATGGGCAGAACTCTCTGCTACTTACCGGATCGGAGGAACAGGAGTCGGAGATCATACACCGGCAACGGTGACCCGTGACATCGAGCCGTTCCATTATCTGCGCCCCATTCCGCAGCCACAACTTGATGGTATGGAGATGAGCGACGCCGATAAAGCAGCCTATCAGAATCCTGGGTATCAATAAAATTGCGTATGCTGAAAACGGATCAGGGAAAGATCTTATCTTTCCTTTCCACTGAAAGATTTCACTATTGAAAGTTTCAACCAGAAGAGGGGTGATAGCATCACTCCTCTTTTAATTAACACACGATTATTCGACAGAAAATGCGGCTACTGACGGACAAATACAGGATCAGATCCGCTGCTCATGTTGCTGCGTGCTTAGGCCTTTCCGATTGCAGCAGGTATTTATTTAACGCAGCTGCAATGCTCTTGCTGGTTTTCGGATCAATCTTGTTCCCTATCCGGGCAAACGCCCAGCAAACCGTAAACCGCCAGCGCATTTGCATCAACTATGGCTGGCGTTTTATGCGCTACACTGAACATCCAGACAGCCTGATCTATGATGAACGTCCAGCAGTATCTGTACCTGACGGCGCCAAGGTTGCCGATACGAGGGCTTCGGAATCTGCGCAGGCAATGGTTTCTGAAAAAGCATTGAAGAATTGGATCCTTCCGACGGCCAACGATTTTATAAAAGATCCTGCAAAGCATTATCAACGTCCGTTGGGGAACCCTGGCGGTGATTTCCATTTTGTTCAAAATAATTTCAATGATAAGTCATGGGAACTGGTGAACCTGCCGCACGACTGGGCAATCAACGGGCCCTTCTATCACGGCGAACCCGCCATAGTGAGCGGCGGGATGGGCAGGCTTCCGGTGCAGGGCGTCGCCTGGTATCGCCGGAAACTGGATATACCAGCGTCAGATAAAGGGCGAACCATTTACTTAGACATCGACGGCGCCATGAGCTATGCTATGGTCTGGTTCAACGGAAACCTCGTAGGCGGGTGGCCCTATGGATACAATTCCTTCTGCCTCGACCTTACGCCTTACATCAAGCCCGGCGGCGATAACCAGCTTGCTATCCGGATCGACAATCCAAATTATTCTTCACGCTGGTATTCCGGCGCAGGACTCTATCGCAATGTCTGGCTCGTAAAAGTAAACCCGCTGCATATTGCTCAGTGGGGTACGTATATCCGCACGAGGGATATATCCAGATCGTCGGCTGTGGTCGACCTGGACATTCAACTGCAGAACAAGTCGGCGTCGAGTCAAACGGTTGAAGTCTCGACCGATATCTACGCCCTCGATGCAAAACTCGCCATCAAAGGCAGGAGCCTGGCTTCATTCCCGGTATCGACCGTTACCGTTAATGCCGGAGAAAAAATGCAGCTCTCCGGTTCAGCAGTATTACCCGATCCCTTACTTTGGGAACCGCTGCCATCGCAAAGTCATCCCCTTTATGTTGCCGTAACCAGCGTATTCCGGGATCATCAGCTCGTCGATCGATATGAAACCCGTTTCGCCATCCGCTCCCTGACCTTCGATCCGCAAAAAGGTCTGCTGGTGAATGGCCACGCTGTTCACATACAGGGCGTAAACCAGCATCACGACCTGGGCGCGCTGGGCGCCGCTTTTAATAATCGCGCAGCCGAACGTCAGTTGGAGCTCCTGCGTGAAATGGGTTGCAATGCTATCCGGCTTGCCCATAACCCGCCGGCGCCCGAACTCCTTGACCTTACCGATCGCATGGGCTTCCTGGTGATCGACGAAATTTTCGACTGCTGGGAGAAGGGAAAGAACCCGTACGATTTTCATCTGATCTTTGCCGACTGGCATGAGGCCGATATCCGGTCTTTCATTCGCAGGGATCGCAACCATCCCTCGATCATGGCCTGGAGTTTTGGCAATGAAGTGGGCGAACAGTACACCGGTGACGCCGGCGCCGCATTGGCCAGGCAACTATACGATATCGTCCGGGAAGAAGACAGCACACGTCCCGCAACAGCTTCGATGAACTACGCGAAGCCGGACATGCCCTTTCCAACGGTGATGGATATTCTCTGTTTGAATTATCAGGGAGAAGGTATTCGTGACGCGCCGGCCTACGCGCAGCTTCAGGGTATTAAAACAACTCCTCTATATCCCGCTTTTCATCAAAAGTTCCCCGAGAAAATGATCCTGAGCAGCGAGACTTCTTCCACGCTGAGCACGCGCGGCGCGTATATCTTTCCGGTATATCCAGGCATCGGCGCACCGGTGAGCGACAGCATGGGCGGCGATCCGGCGAAAAATTATGTCAGTTCCTATGATCTGTACACGGCCGCTTTTGGCGCCTCGCCCGATAAAGTATTTTCCGCGCAGGACCACAATCCTTATGTAGCCGGAGAGTTTGTCTGGTCAGGATTTGACTATATCGGTGAACCGACTCCTTATTATTCCGCGCGCAGTTCCTACTCGGGCATCATCGACCTGGCGGGATTCAAAAAAGATCGTTTCTATCTCTACCAGTCACGCTGGCGGCCCGACCTTCCCATGGCGCATATTCTGCCGCACTGGACCTGGCCTGACCGGATCGGCAGGACCACGCCGGTACATGTTTATTCATCGGGCGATGAAGCGGAGCTTTTCCTCAATAACAGGTCACTGGGGCGAAAAAAGAAAGACCTTTATACCTATCGTTTCCGCTGGGACAGTGTCGAATATCAACCGGGCGAGCTAAAAGTGATCGTTTATAAAAACGGAAAGCCCTGGGCAACGGATATCGTTAGAACCGCAGGGAAGGCGCTTAAACTGCAGCTCGAAGCAGACAGAAAGATCATCGATGCCGACGGCAGCGATCTGTCCTTTATTACCCTGCAGGTGCTGGATGCTTCCGGCGTTACGGTGCCTGAAAGCGGACGGAAGATCCGTTTTGCAGTCAGCGGGCCTGGAGAAATCGTGGCTACGGATAATGGCGATCCGGCCGACTTCGAGCCATTCAATTCAAAAGAGCGCGCTGCATTCAGCGGCCTGACGCTCGTTATCGTGCGAGGAAAGAAAGGAATGCCCGGAATTATTAAGATAACGGCAGCAGCAGATGGATTGACGCCGGCAGAAATAATGATTCATAGCCGTACCCGGTTCTCAAAAACAAATTAAAACGATTGAACATGGCAATGAAAAAAGTATCCTGCACTTCACTCATCGTGGCGCTGGCTTTGACAGCAGCAGCACAATCCGGAGCGGACAATAGCAAATATCCAAAGCCGGTAAATTTTTCGGCTCAACAGAATCAGGAGGATATGATGCGTCAGCTTGGCATCCGGAAACTGAGGCCTGGTCCGAGCGGCGACGAAACAGCGCCAAACCATGCCAACTACGACACTGCGAAGGCAGACCCCTGCCCTCAACTGCCCGACATCCTTACACTGAAAAATGGAAAGAAAGTAACCACGCCGGAAACCTGGTGGAAGGAACGTCGCCCGGAGATCATGGAGGATTATGAACGCGAAGTGTACGGACGCATTCCAAAGCATGTGCCTAAGGTAGAATGGACGGTGAAGATCGTCGATCATGAATTCATAGGCTTTATGCCGGTGGTAGCGAAGCAGATCATTGGTCATGTCGACAACGGTGAATATCCATTTATCAATGTAGACATCAAAATGATCCTGGTAGTGCCGATGAATGTGAAGGGACCGGTACCGGTGCTGATGATGTTTGGCTGGTCGCCTGCATTCCCTGCTCCAGCCCAGCCGGCCCCGGACGATATGGATAAGCTGAACGCCGTGTTCAAGGAAATGATGATCAGGACCGACCCTTCGGTAAAAGCGATTTTCGATAAATATCCCGCCTATACGCCCGTAACCCGTTTGCCTTTTCCCAACTTTGGCGCACCGCGCGGAGAACCTTCTCCTACAGAACAACTGCTGCAAGCCGGCTGGGGCTATGTCACCCTCGACGCAAACAGCATCCAGGCAGACAATGGCGAGGGGCTGACGAAGGGCATTATTGGACTGGTGAACAAAGGTCAGCCGCGCAAGCCCGACGACTGGGGTTCGCTGCGAGCCTGGTCGTGGGGAGCAGCCCGCGCGCTCGACTATCTTGAAACCGACAGCCTGGTGGATGCGAAAAAGGTCGGGATCGAAGGCGTATCAAGATATGGCAAAGCGGCCCTGCTCACGCTCGCTACCGAACCGCGTTTTGCTGTGGGCCTTGTCGGTTCACCCGGGAAAGGAGGAGCAACGCTGCTTCGCCGGAATTTCGGAGAAGCAGTGGAAAGTCTTACGGGCGGCGAGTTCTACTGGATGGCGGGCAACTTTTTGAAGTATGGGGCTGAAGAATCCAAATTCGGCCGGAAGACGGGCTGCGATCTGCCGGTAGATGCGCATGAACTGATCGCGCTCTGCGCACCGCGTCCTGTTTTCATCAGCTATGGCATACCGGCGAAAGGCGATGCCAACTGGCTCGATCATCGTGGAAGCTATATGGCAGCCATTGCAGCGGGTTCGGTGTACAAGCTGCTTGGTGCGAAAGATCTCGGTGTGACAAATGATTATATGAGGGAAAAAATGCCGCCGGTGAATGCGGGTATGCTGGATGGTCAGTTAGCCTGGCGTCAGCACGACGGAGGCCATACCGATGCGCCGAACTTTAAATATTTTATCCCCTGGGCAAACAGCATGCTGAACTACCAGAGAAAAACGAATTAGTTTTCTATTGAAGGCTTCGGAAATTTTATTTTTTCCGCTGATTGCCTGTCGCCGGATAATATACCGGGTAACTGCTTCTTTCCACGCTTACGCGGCCGGAAATGGAGAAAGTACCGGCATCGTTTACATACATAAAGCCAGCCTGAACGCCGGGGTTCACGCTGAATTGGTATGGGCCGTAAGGATTGGCAGGATAAAAAGAATTGGGGGAAGAACCGAGGAAGGAGCGACTGAAACCGGCAACGGTAGGGGCGACATACACACCGCCGAAGGCGTACCAGTTCGGATTCAGTCTCCGGTTCAGCTGAACTCCGACGGGCGCAGAAAGAAAGACCGCATTGCCTCCGGGATAAAAAGCCATTCCGGTCGATATAGCCGCATAGCGGCTGACAAACCATTTTCCTTTGGAAAGTGGGATTTCAGTAACGGGATGATGGCCTGGAATTGGCAGCGGCGCCCAATAGGCAAGGCTGGTGGCGCCGAACGGTCCGTACCCGTAAGCAGGTAAATACGTCTGGGCCCTTGCACCGGATATCATTATGAAGATGCTGATGATGCCACACCATCCGAACACTCGAAACCGCCTGAATCTTGCCGGGGCCATGACCAAGATTTTTACTTCCTGCAATTTACAAAATGAAAAACAATTACCGGCAATTCCAACCTGTGATTACTACCTTAGTATAATACCCAATAACCCGGACGCTTAAGCCAAAACAGCTCTGCATGAAACAGTTTGCCATTGTCCCCCTGCTCATCCTTTTTACTACCCTGGCCAATGCCCAGCACTATCATAATTTCCGGACAGCAGTTTATTGCCGGGCTTATGAGGTGAAGCGCATGGACGATACGACTAATTACCTGAAGCCGCTCTGGGACGAGATCACCCGGCAGATGAAAGTAGACAAAGTGTATCTTGAAACCCACCGTGACCTGCTGATCGTTGACCAGCATACGCTTGACATCGCGAAAAAATTCTTTAAGGACCGCGGCGTTCAGGTGGCCGGAGGCATTACCCTCACCATCAGCGAACCCAACCGTTTTCAAACCTTTTGCTATAGCAGCCCCGACGACAGAAAAAAAGTGAAGGAGCTAAGTGAATACACGGCAAAGAACTTCGATGAGTTTATTCTGGATGATTTCTTCTTCACCGATTGTAAAGACGATGGGGCCATAGCCGAAAAGGGCAATCGGAGCTGGACGCAATACCGGTTGAACCTGATGGCCGAAGCGGCGCAATCGCTTATTATCGGTCCGGCGAAAGCCGTCAACCCGAAAGTGAAAGTGGTGATCAAGTATCCCAACTGGTATGCGCATTTCCCGGGCCTTGGTTTCAATCTTGAGAAAGAACCGAAACTATTCGACGGCATCTATACCGGCACGGAAACCCGCGATGCCGTCCTGTTCGC
>DASZRP010000287.1:0-8781 GCA_035548895.1 Puia sp.
TTCCTACTATGTTAAACTGGAAAATGCGGATACAAACCTTACGCTCTCCGCTGATCGTAACAGCAACTGGACTGTATTCAGGGAATCTCCGAAAAATGCTTCTCTTGTGACTGTGTATTTTTGAGTTTAGGTTTAAATACCCTCCCCCTGTTTTTACAGGGGGATTTTTTTTGTAAGTTCGGTCAACCGCTTCCGTATACGGAAAGAAAAGCGGTTGCTTTCTATGGCAGACCGAACTGTTCAACAAACACTTGTAGTTGCCGGCGCAGGGGCTGCCGGCTTTTTCTGCGCGGTGAACGCGGCGCGCCTGAATCCTGGGCTTCGCGTGATGATCGTGGAAAGGACGGGCAAACTGCTCAGCAAGGTTAAAGTGAGCGGCGGGGGCAGGTGCAATATAACTCATGCCTGCTTCGAGATCCCGGAAATGATTCGCTGTTATCCGCGGGGAGAGCGGTTCCTAAAAAAAACTTTTCACCAATTCTTTACCACCGATACTATTGAATGGTTTGAATCCAGGGGAGTGCCGTTGAAGGCGGAAGAAGATGGCCGGATGTTTCCACAGAGCAATTCATCGCAATCGGTCATCGACTGTCTTCTGAAAGAAGCCGTAAATTACCAGGTAGAGATCCGCATTCATCACGAGATTGTCGCCATTGAAAACGGACAGGGAGAGCACGCTTTCCATCTGCGGTTTTCGAATGGATGGGAGGTTGATGCCGATTTTCTTTGTCTGGCGACTGGTGGTTACCCTAAAACGGCAATGTTCGACTGGATCCGCCGGACCGGCCACACGATCGAGGAGCCTGTGCCTTCTCTGTTTACCTTCAATATGCCAGGCCACCCCATCGCTTCACTGATGGGGGTGTCGGTTCCGGAAGCCGCTGTACGCGTTCAGGGTTCATCGTTAAAAGAAAATGGTCCTTTGCTGATTACCCACTGGGGCCTGAGCGGTCCTGCAGTGCTCAGGCTTTCGGCCCGGGGTGCGCGCCTGCTGCATGAGAAGGACTATCGGTTTGAGGTGACTGTAAACTGGCTGCCCGGTCATCATGAGCAATCCCTGCGGGAAAGCTTTCAGGAAATGCGCCGCGAATCGGGTAATAAAAAAGTAGGAGGGAAGAACCCGTTCGGTTTGCCCCAGCGTTTGTGGGAATGGCAGGTTGCGCAATGCGGGATCGGTGACCACCATTGGGCCGATCTTTCCACTTCGCAACAACACCTGCTGATTCAGCAACTGACCAACCAGGTATTTGCTGTGCAGGGAAAAACTACTTTTAAAGAGGAATTCGTGACGGCTGGAGGGGTTCGCTTAAGCGAAGTCAACCCGAACACAATGGAGAGCAGGCTGAAGCCTGGTTTATTTTTTGCCGGGGAGCTGCTTGACGTGGACGGCATCACGGGAGGTTATAATTTTCAGCATGCCTGGACCAGCGGATTTATTGCCGCAAAGACCATTGCGGAAAAGGCATCTGTAAATAATGTTAAATTGTAGTCCGTCAACCCGCCTCCGCTTTCAACAGCCAAAGGTTTAGCGACGGCTGTAAGGCTATGGCGGGCGAAGCCGTCAACCGTCATCCGTTAACCGTCAACCATTGTTATGCGTGGACTTAAAACCATCCTGTTCTTACTGATATCAAACACGTTTATGACTTTCGCCTGGTATGGTCATCTGAAGTTCAGGGAGTTTTCCTGGGGGAAAAACCTGAGCCTGTTCGCGGTTATCCTGATCAGCTGGGGCCTCGCTTTTTTCGAATATCTCTTCCAGGTGCCGGCGAACCGGAGCGGTTCTCAGGAATACGGAGGACCTTACAGTCTGGTTCAGCTGAAAACCATTCAGGAGGCTGTCACGTTGACAATATTTGTGTTTTTTACACTGCTGTTTTTTAAGGGGGAAAAGCTGGCCTGGAACCACCTGGTTGGTTTTTGTTTTTTGATCGCTGCCGTGTATTTTATTTTCAAAAAGTGGTAGAAACTGATGAATTTCTCTCTATTTTTTCAAATTAACTGCCCGTTTGTATAATAATCTGTGAAATCCTGGCCTCAGTGCTTAATTTTGCGGCCTCATACTTTTGCCATCATGAGGAAATCAACCGCACTGATTCTGCTTACCCTCGCATTTTGTGTTTTCGCCTGTAAAGAAAAAAGAAATGGCCGCGCCGCTGTTCTCGTCTACGCGGCAAACCTGAGCGCCCCTGAAACGGATGCCCGTGTCCGGGCCATTCAGAAAATGGGAGAGATGAACGGCTTCGACGTCCGGCTTACAGACACTACCCTGCTGTTTAACGACGATAGTCTGCAGCATTACGCTGCGGTGTTCTTCGTGAACAGTTCGCCGGAACCTTTCGGGTATCTTGAGCATATTGCCCTGGAGCGCTATATGGAGGCTGGAGGAGGCTATGCGGCAATACACGGTCCGGTGAAAACCTATAACTGGCGCTGGTATGGCAGGATGATCAAAGCCGACTCAAGCCAGGCGCCTGTTTTTCAGGACTTCGATGGAGGCCGCGCTTTCTATTCTGCAGATACCCTCAACGCGCAGAACCTGAATAACGACGATGAGCTGAAAAAGATTTTGAACGGCATCGTGTATGCCATCGGGGAGAATCAGCCGTTGGACTATACTAAAGCTAAGGTACAATATCCTCCCGGCGAAAATCATTTCACCAAGCAGGTATTGATCCAGGATAATTTCTTTGAACCGACGGAAATGACCATTCTACCCAATCTCGATATCCTGGTGATAGAAAGACGTGGGCCGATCCTTTTATACAAGCATGAGACCGGCCAGCTGAAACAGGCTGGATTTATCAATGTGTACTGGAAAACCAAAACCAAGGGGGTGAATGCAGAAGAAGGGATGCTGGGCCTTTCGAAAGACCCGGCGTTCAGCAGGAACCACTGGATCTATATCTACTACAGTCCGATCGACAGCTCGGTAAACCGGCTTTCCCGGTTCACATTCCGGAACGATAGTGTCGACCTCTCAACGGAGAAAGTCATCCTCGAAGTGAAATCCCAACGTGAGATATGCTGTCATACGGGCGGCTCGATTGCCTTCGGGCCGGACAGCCTGCTCTATTTTTCCGCAGGCGATAATTCAACGCCTTTCGATGAACCGCATCAGGCATTCGTGAATCACGGGTTTGCACCGCTGAACGATGAACCGGGGCATGAACAATACGATGCGGAAAGATCGGCGGGCAATAGCAATGATTTGCGTGGGAAGATCATACGCATTAAAGTACACGACGACGGCAGTTACGAAATTCCAAAGGGAAATCTTTTCGCGCCCGGAACTCCGCATACGCGGCCGGAGATTTATGTTATGGGAGACCGGAATCCTTATCGTATTTCCGTCGACCAAAAAACCGGATACCTGTACTGGGGCGAAGTAGGTCCCGATGCGGCCCAGGACAGCATGGATACGCGCGGGCCGCGCGGATATGATGAAGTTAATCAGGCAAAAAAAGCCGGTTTCTTTGGCTGGCCCTTTTTTGTAGGAAATAATTATCCTTACCGCGCCTATAATTACGTTACGGGAAAAAGCGGAGAGCTTTTTGATCCGCAAAAACCGCAGAATCATTCGCGCAATAATACCGGTCTGGTAGACCTTCCGCCGGCACAACCCGCGTTTATCTGGTATCCTTATGCCAACTCGCCCGAATTCCCTGAAGTGGGAACAGGCGGAAGAAATGCCATGGCCGGGCCGGTCTACTATACTGATATGTTTCCGGACTCCACCCGTTATCCTGATTATTTCAATGGGAAACTTTTTATTTACGACTGGATTCGGGGCTGGATGAAAGTGGTGACCATGCAACCCAACGGCGACTTCGAACAAATGGTGCCTTTTATGCCGGGCACTCAGCTTCATAACTGTATTGATATGGAAGTCGGGCCGGATGGCCGGCTCTATCTGCTGGAATATGGTACGGCCTGGTTCGCCAAAAATCCTGATGCCGGGCTGTCACGCATCGATTACAGTGCCGCGGCAGCGGAAACGGTGAAGACGGCTGTTGCTGTCGATTCCTCCGCTTCAGCCCATGGACCTTACGCTGCCGGCTATGCGCTGACCCAGGTACTCGACTGCAAGAGTTGTCACAAAGAAAATGCCGTTTCAATAGGACCTTCTTTTATGCGTGTTGCCGAGAAATATGGGAATGATAAAAAAGCCAAAGATTACCTGATGCAGAAGATCATGAAGGGAGGAAGCGGCGCCTGGGGCGATGTGGCGATGTCGGCTCATCCCGATATTGCAAAAAAGGATTTGAGCGATATTGTCGATTATGTGCTCTCCCTGAAGAAAACAAAAAAATAACCGGAAGATTCATAAATCAAAAATTATCGATTGTAATATGAAGCGAATTGTGGGCCTGTTGTCGGCAGTGATTTTCAGTATCGTGGTTAAAGGTCAGCAGGCGGGAAGTATTTCAGGAATGATTACGAATGAGAAAAACGAACCGGTAAAGTCGGCCACCGTGCACGTACTGAATAGCGATCGCTGGGTGATTGGCGATGAACAGGGCGATTTTCACATCGGATCGCTGGCTTACGGTAAATATACGCTGGAAATTTCTGCAGTGGGGTTTGCCACTACGAGCCGGGTGGTGGAAGTTGACGGATCATCCAATGTCTTTGTGGTCCGATTAGCTGCTGCTGGCGAGCAATTGGACGAGGTGCTGGTAACGGCGCAAAAAAAAGAAGAGAACCTGTTGCAGGTTCCCATTAGCATCAGTTCCATTTCCTCGGAGGATGTGAGGGCTTACCGTTTGTGGCAGAGCCGGGACCTGAGCGGCGTGGTCTCCAATCTGGCAGCAGCCAATCCCGGGGATGGTCGCAATGTGATCTCGGTTCGAGGTATTACTTCCTCTTCCTATGATCCCGCGGTAGTGACCTATATCGATGGCGTAAGCCAGTTCAGCCTGGATACTTATATTCCCCAGCTCTTCGACGTGGAACGTATCGATGTGCTGAAAGGGCCCCAGGGAACGCTTTACGGCAGGAATGCATTAGGCGGAGTGATCAATATTATTACCAAAAATCCGGTAGATAAGACCAGCCTTTCTGCTGAAGCGAGCGCAGGAAGCAACGGGCTACAGCGATATACCTTCAGCTTTCGCACGGCAATACTACCGGGCAAATTGTATTTCGGTGCCGCAGGTCTTTACGAAGGTTCCAATGGGTTTTATACGAATGACTACTATAACAATCATTTCGACAAGCAGCACCGGTTAGGCGGTAATTTTTATTTGAAATACCTGATCGATCCGAAATGGTCGATTACCCTGAACTTTAAAAACCTGGCCAACCGCGATAACGGGGCCTTTCCGCTGAACCCCAGTGCAGACGATGCCTTTGCCAATCCTTTTCATCTGAACCAGGATGCCGTTGGGCAAATGGTCGACAATACACTGAACGGTTCTTTATTGCTGCGTTATTCCGGGGCTCATCTGAATTTCAGTTCGCAGACGGCATACCAATCCAATTACCGGTATTATAAAGATCCGGTGGATGGTGATTTTTCTCCGATCGACGGCGTGACCATTATCAACAACTATGGGCACGACTGGAATAAAGTAAAAGTGCTGACCCAGGAATTCCGCCTCAGTTCGCCTGCTGCAAGCCGGTCGGCATTGAAATGGACTGTGGGCTCCTATTTATTTCACCAGTCGATACCGAATAAGCAGGCTACGCATTTTGGGAAGGATGCGATGCTCATTGGTTCACCCGATATCAACTATTCCGTCATCAACACAACGAAGAACGAGAATAACGGGCTCGCGTTCTATGGTCAACTGGAATATGCGATCAATACGCAATGGTCGGTGACGGGCGGTTTGCGATACGACTATCAGCATTCGAAGGCTGAAGTAGCAGGAGCTTATCAACCCGACGGTTCGCCGATATCCTTTCCCACGCAATCCGACACTTCCGGCGGCACTAATTATAGCGCAGTGTCTCCCATGCTCTC
Source organism: Puia sp. (assembly GCA_035548895.1). GTDB lineage: Bacteria > Bacteroidota > Bacteroidia > Chitinophagales > Chitinophagaceae > Puia. The sequence goes on from DASZRP010000287.1 coordinate 5,969, forward strand.
GCTCTCTTATCATCCGACGGCGAACAATCAGATTTATCTCAGTTACAACCGCGGTTACCGGACGGGAGGTTTGACACAACTTTCCACCGATCCTTCGCAACCGCCGCTTTATCCTTATAAAGCAGAGTTCAGCGATAATTATGAACTGGGTGTAAAGAACAGTTTTTTCAACCGCCGGCTGACGGCCAATATTGCTTTCTTTTACACGCTCGTGAATGATGTGCAGGTGCCGACCCTGATCCTGCCCGATGCCATTACGGTAACAAAGAACGCCGGCAAATTGAAGAGCCAGGGTTTTGAGGCTGAACTGAAAGGATTGATCCTGCCAGGCCTCGAAGCGGAGTACAATATTGGATATACCAAGGCCACTTATACTGATCTGAAATTGTCGTCCAACGGCAGCGAAGAGAACCTGGACGGTAATCATCAGATATTCACGCCGGATCTTACTTCCATGTTAGCAGTGCAATATGGACGACCGTTGAACCGGACGCATACCTGGTATGCTTTTGTTCGGGGTGAATGGTATTATTTCGGCAAACAATATTTCGATCTGGCCAACCAGATCGCACAGACTTCCTATCAGCTGGTAAATGCCAGCCTCGGCCTTTCCTGGAAACAATTCAGTTTAAGCGGATGGATGCGCAATGTCGGCAATAGCCATTATATCTCCTACGCTTACGATTTCGGCGCGGTGCATTTAGGCGATCCCAGGAATTGGGGAGTTACGTTGAGGGTGGAATTGGGGAAATAAAAGAAGATGACAGATGACAGATGGCGGATGACAGAAGAAAAAATACCGTCATCTGTCATCTATCATCTGTCATCCAATAAGGTGATCAACTAAACTTATTTTGCCGATACATCCATTGCCCGCTGGTGAAGTCCGGGAATTCCACGGTTTGATTGAGCTGTATGCTCATTTCGCTTAAGGGGGTAATGGCGCTCCAGGCAGCCGCGTCGTAAACATCCATGATGGTCGGCGTTTGCTGCTGGATGGCTTCGATGAAGGCCTGCAGTACAAAGAAATCCATGCCGCCGTGGCCGGCGCCTTCGGCATCGTTCGCATATTTCTTCCATAGCGGATGATCGTATTTGTCGAGCCAGGTCTTCGCATCATCCCACTGGTCCGGTTTCGCGCTCATGCCTTCGATGTAAAGGGTATTGCTGACGTCCATCCAAAGCCCCCTGGTTCCCTGAACGCGGAATCCAAGCGAATAGGGGCGGGGCAGGCAGGTATCGTGTTGAAGAAGGACGGTTTCACCGTTTGCTGTTTTGAGCTGCGTGGTCACCACGTCGCCCAGTTTGAATTCTATTTTGGCGTTCGGATGATTTTCCCCGGCATGATCCACAATATAATTGTGCAGACCGCGGGCTTTGGTGGCAACGGAGTTCAGGGATACGAAACGATTGCCGTAGTTGATATTCAGCATCTCTGCGATCGGGCCGACGCCGTGCGTGGGATAGAGGTCCCCGTTACGATGTATGGAATGATTGGTTCGCCACTTTGCTTCCGAGAAGCCTTTATCGCCGAATTCCACACCAACGCCGCCGTCTTTTCCGTTGTTGAATTTGATGCCGCGCAGATCATGCTGATAGCCGCCCTGCATGTGAATGAGCTCACCGAAAACGCCCTGCCTTACCATTTGCAGGATGGCCATTACATCACGCCGGAAGCAAACATTCTCCAGCATCATTACCTGGGCGTTGTGTTGCTCGGCGGCCTTCACTACATCCCAGTGATCCTGGAGGGTAATGCCCAGGATGACTTCGGTTCCTACATATTTAATACCAGCGGCGAGAGCGTCTAATATCATGGGCGCATGCCATTCCCAGGGTGTGGCGATAATGATGCCGTGCAGATCTTTTTCCTCGAGGAGCTTCCGGTAGGCGTGTGGATCGCCGGTAAATATTTTTGGCATCGGCTTGCCCGATTTTGTGACGACATTCTTTGCCATCTCCAACATGTGGTCGTCAATATCGCACATCGCAACAACATCCACGTCTGAGCGATTCAGTGCATTGTGCAGATGACTTTGCCCACGGAGCCCGACACCAATAAAGCCCAATCTTACTTTTGGTGCCGCCTGATGCGCAAATAGCTGGGCAGGATTGAAAAAACTTACTCCCGCGCCGGCGATGGAAATATTTCTGACGAAATCTCTTCTTTTCATACTGGCAATTTTTAAAATATTTTAGTTATTTACTCCGGGTTGGTAAATATAAACTGTAATGATCAATCCCGTCATTCAGCAAATTTCTAAATGTTTTTTTTAATGATTTCGCCGGAAAGTTGCTTCCATCAGGCTTCTGTAGCAGCGGAGATGGTTTTGATATTGACGAACTCGCGGACACCGTGGACGCCGAGCTCCCGCCCGTAACCGGAATGCTTGATACCGCCAAAGGGCAATCGGGGATCGGATTTGACCAGGGCATTGATGAAGACGGATCCGGATTCAATTTTCTTTGCGAGGGCGAGACCCCTTTCCAGGTCTTTGGTCCAGATCGCAGCGCCAAGTCCATAGTTGGAATCATTGGCAAGCCGGATGGCGTCTGCCTCATCCGATGCGGTAGCGATTGCTGCCAGGGGGCCGAAAGTTTCTTCATCGAAGGCGGCCATTCCTTTTTTTAATCCGGTGATCAACGCAGGCTCTACATTGCATTGGTTGAACCCGCCGCCCAATATGAGCCTGGCGCCCTGGTGAACCGAACTGTCGAGCTGAGCCTTCAGGTGATCGGCAAGGTCCCGTCGGGCAACGGGGCCTGTTGTGATGCCGGCTTCGAGTGGATTACCCTGTTTTAGTTTTTTTATT
>DASZRP010000288.1:0-10493 GCA_035548895.1 Puia sp.
GCATAAGGCCTATTGGCAGCAACGTCCTTCGCTCACAATTCTATTCTGGATGGTTTCAGATGCTTCCCAGTTCACCTGTTAAAAATGCACAGATGAAAAATTTCAAAGGCTTAGGAAATTATACATTAACAATTACTGTAAAAGAGGCCAATCCATACGGTATCACTTCAAAACAATTGTCAGATTTTTTAAACGGCGCGAGCCCAGATATTAATAATCTAATAAAACAGATTTTTCTTACAACAAGCAAATAGATTTCCAGATGCTAATCAGACAAGCCCGTCTAATAATTGTTGTACTGCTCATCGTAGCATGCAATAAGATTTCTGCTCAATGCTCGAAAGAAGAAATACTCAGACAAAAAAGATCGGCATTTGTTGTAGGGATAAACTCTTACAAAGAAAATCCTCTATTTAATTCGATCAACGATGCAATAGCCGTAAGGAATGCATTGCGAAGATTAAATTTTAAGCCAATACTCGATACAAACTGTGATCTGCGAACGTTGAAAAATGATTTAATCAAATGGGTTGAATCGCTCCGTAAAGTAGATATCGCAATTTTCTATTTCGCGGGGCATGGCGCACAGATTGACGGAATCAACTATTTGTATCCCATAGATGCAATCTTTAGCAACGATATAAATACAGTGAAAAGAAGCACGTATTCAGCAACATTTTTGCAAGAACAAATGCAAGCACTAAATAAGCATTTCAATGTACTAATTTTAGACGCCTGTCGGGATAATCCAACTAGAAATACAAAATTGTTCTTAACCAAAAAAGGATTGACATCTTCAAGAACTACGGCTCCAGGCACGTTGGTCAGCTACCCCATTCAGGAGGGCGAAACTGTGCCCGATTTCAACGGTAAGAAAAGAAATAGTCTCTTTGTGCAAGCCTTAGTGCATAACCTAGAATTACCTGATCAAACTATCAATTCACTGTTCCTAAATGTTTACGACCAAGTCGACTCTATATCAAATCATACACAACAGCCGTTTGTAAAAGCAGGGATTGGAAACAAGAACAATTTTTGCTTAACTCCAGCCGATCCTAACAATTTAAGCACCAAAAAAGATTTCTTTTCGGACACAACAATAACCAATGATATCGATGATTTTAAGTTCAAAAACCAATACAGTTTGTCGGAGTTACCAGACAGCATCTTGACACAATATTTCTCCGAAACAGACAATTTAGTTAGAAACTCAATTTATAGAATTCTCGATTCGCTGGGCATGACCGGGTCGGTATCATCAAGTTCAAATCCAGAATACTATCACAATAGTGATTCATGGATATACAATGCATTTAGGCAGCACCACGAAGAACGTCAAATACAATTACAAGTTGAAGTTCATCTAACGGAATTCGAATTCTTTTTTAAAATTGAAGACCGACCCAACAGTCCGACTATCAATTTCTCTCGAAAAACCAATATCAATCCGGGATTTTCGCTTGAATTTCCACGAGCTAATATCCAGTGGGCAGAAATCTCCGACATGGTGATTCGGTATATTTTCGAAAGGCGGGAGATTCTGCTCATTCGCGAATAGAGAGGTGTAAAGCGTCAAAATCGGCTGCTTAAATACCAAAAAATAATTGTTAAACTGTTAACATTCCTACTAACAGAATATGAAAATCTTTAGACAAGAAGTTACATTTTCATGGATTAAGGAAAACCTTGCAGCCATTATTCTTATCCCGACCCTAATCGGAGGCCTTTGGCAATTACTCGAATTACTATTTATTGGGCCAGCCTATATTCGCTTCTTTTCCATTTCTCAATTAGTTCCTGATGGAATTTTACTGATATCTGTTGTAGCAATCATCATCATCCCAAGCCAGCAATGGGTTAAAGGTCTCAGAAAATCGGTATTAGATTCAGTTGCGACTTCTGAAACGGAAGATCAAGAGCATGTCTCTAACAATAAGGACGGCACCCCGCTTCCATCCGCCAAGGATCGATTTTTTATACCTCAGCCTACTTCGTGGATTTCGAAAAGAGACGGCTATATATGGCTTACTTTGCTTCTGGCAATAACAATTACCATTTCTGTCCTTACGCTACCTGATCTTTTGGGAACTAAAGGAGAACAATTGTCGAAGTTGTTCAAAATTGTTTGCCTTTTTGCGTATTTCTTTTTCTACTTGGCAGTCATGGGGCAAATTATTTCGCTCTTTTTAGACATCTATAAAGTAAAACTTAATCCCAAAAGCAATCCCTTTGGAAAAATTTTCGAATTATTTGCCGCAGTATTTGTCTTGACAGCTTTGGTGGTCATCATTAACGTGATGAGAACGATTCATTCTGCTTTTGCTCTCCCGAACGACCTGAAGAATACACAATACTTAGATTGCCGAGTGAAAGCTAACAATAAAACCTTGACGAAGTACGAACTATTATATTTCAACGATAAATACATTTTTGTACGCGTCTTCGAGAAACCTTCGAATAGTTATATAGAGGTTTTCAAGTTCGACGAGTTTACAAACAGCAGCAATTGCATCAATTCAACTTCGGCTAAATAATATTTCTTACTAGACAACGAAATATGACACTTTACATTAGTAAAAACTGATACCATGGCCTATTTCCTATTCATTGATGAAAGTGGTCAAGATCATCGCGAGTCTCCTTATGAAGTGCTTGCTGGATTTGCTATAGAAGATAAAGTATTGTGGAAATTTATTTCAGAAGTTCATGATATTGAAATGGGCTGTTTTGGCAGAAAATATAGTTTAGAAGAAAGAGAGGCAAAAGGGCGAAAATTTTTAAAAAGAAAAACCTATAAACTAGCTGCCCAAATGGACCCAATAGACCTATTTGAGCGAGCTGAATGGTCAAAAGAGGCTTTAGAACATGGTAAGGTCGCCACAAGAAATCAAATAACTGCCTTAGCTCAAGCTAAACTTGCTTATGTAAAGCAAGTATTTCAGCTATGTCAACAATATAGATGTAAAATATTCGCCTCAATAGTTAAAGACCCGAAATCGTTGCCCTCAGATCCGGGAATGCTGAGGAAGGATTATATCTATTTGTTTGAAAGATTTTTTTATTTCTTGGAGGATACTCCTGGTGAGCCTCAAGGTGTGGTAGTGTTTGACGAATTAGATAAATCTAAGAGTCACATACTTCTTAATCAAATGGATAGATATTTTAAGCATACTGCCAAAGGTAGAGCAAGAAGTAGTTTGGTGATACCTGAGCCGTTTTTCGTTCATAGTGATTTAACTACTGGCATTCAAATAGTCGATTTTGCGGCTTATATAATTTCTTGGAATTTTAGAGTACACGGCTTAGAGAAGCCGGTTAGAGAAGAACTAAATAGCTTTACTGAATTAATAAAAACACTAAGATACCGAACTACAAGATCGATTGGGAATATTGATGATCATGAAGTTTGGAGTATTTGTATGGTGTAAAAAGAAAAAGGCAATGCCAGTTTCCCGACAAAGCCTCCGACACAAAGTTAATAATATTATTGAGCAGTACAAGTCTTATATAAGAATGATATATACGAATCAAAATCAACCACTTACACGCCTTCCTTGTAAAAAGTTCATATGTGTTATGATATTATAACGAAAAAAGACCCCATTCGGGATCTCTTCTTTGTAGCGAGGAGCAGACTTGAACTGCCGACCTTCGGGTTATGAATCCGATGCTCTAACCAGCTGAGCTACCTCGCCGGGGGTTGCAAAAGTAGGAAAATCTGTCCTTATTTTCAGAGAAAATCCGTCATCTGTCATCTGTCATCTGCCATCCGTCATCTGTCATCTATTCACCTCCCCCCCTTCCCACACTCTCAATACCGCATAATCCGGATGCTTCGGGTTCACGATCAGTTCCTGCCGCTGCGGATGGATCAGCACATCCATTTCTTCCATCGGGATGAGGCCGAGCAGGGGCTCGCTATCGCCGGGCAGCACAAACGCACTGCAGGTTGCTGTCCGGTTGGCAAACCTCACCTCTACCGGTCCGACGATATCGCATTCAATCATTTTATCATTGGCCAGGAGCAGTTTCTTCCTTTGCCGAAATTCAAGCCCCAGAATGGTCTGAATATTTTCATTGATCGCCATCATGTAAGCGCCGCTGTCAACCAGCATATTTACCCGCAAGCTCCTGATTTCTTCCTCGCCAATCTGGTAGCGCCGTGAACGATCAATATCCGAGGCATTGATCAGCTCGATATCCGCATAAACAGTTCCCATAACTGATTAAGTTTTGTGAATTAAAAACAGGCCGTCCATGTTCGACATGAAGTTAAGCTGCCGCCGCACTGCATCCAATACCCATTTCCGGGTATTTTAACCCGGCAACGGTTGGCGGTGACGGTGAACGGTTAACCGTTAACCCGCTTGGTAGAAATAGCCAGCTCCGGACTGATATGCTTAATCATGACCTCTGTCATTTTTTGCAGATCGTATTCGGGTTTCCAGCCCCAGTCGCGGCGCGCCGGTTCGTCCCCGATCGATTCGGGCCAGCTGTCCGCAATGGCCTGGCGATAGTCAGGCAGATATTCAATCGTAAATCCGGGAATGATCTTTTTGATTTCGGCAGCCAGTTCTTCCGGGGTGAATGAGATGCCGGCAAGATTATACGCCGTGCGCACGTTCAGCTTCGAAGCGGGAGCTTCCATCAGTTCGAGCGTCCCCCGCACCGCGTCATCCATATACATCATGGGCAGACGGGTATTCGCCCCGAGAAAACAGGTATAGGATTCTCCCCGTATGGCAGCATGGAAAATTTCAATGGCATAGTCCGTCGTACCGCCGCCGGGCAGCGTTTTATAGCTGATCAATCCGGGATAGCGTATGCTGCGCACATCGAGGCCATAGCGTTTGTGATAATAATGGCACCATTGCTCACCGCTCAGCTTGCTGATGCCGTAAACGGTAGAGGGCATTAAACAGGCATCCTGCGGGCAATCTTTCTTCGGCGCATCCTCGCCGAACACCGCAATGCTGCTGGGCCAGAACACCCTTTTCACCTGTTCTTCGCGCGCCACTTCCAGCGTGTTCAGCAAACTCTTCATGTTAAGGTCCCAAGCCTGGGCCGGATGCTGCTCTCCCGATGCGGAAAGCATCGCAGCTAACAGGTAGATCGTGTTGATTCCATGCCGTTTCACCTGCACCTGGAGGATTTGCCGGTCCATGATGTCCAGCGGTAAGAAGGGCCCGCCTCCCTTCAGCAGATCCGATTCTCGCTTAAGGTCGGCCGCAACAACCTGTTCGCCGCCGTATCGCTGGCGCAGGGCCAGCGTAAGCTCGGTGCCGATCTGTCCGCAGGCGCCGATGACAAGTATCTTGGGTGAATAATCCATGACGGTTTACCGGGTTCGTGATCAGTTCAGGGCAATGGAAAAGTTTTCTGTTGCCGGCGCAAGACATTGCTTGTCGTTGCAAACCATGAATTCCACTGAACCGGAGAAATTCGTTTTGGCATTTCCCTTCACTTTGACAACCTGCACAAAGTCTACCTTGCCGTTGAAATATTCTACGTCCACGCCAAAAACATCTTCATGCTTTTTCTTCAGGTCGCCATTCTCTTTCACCTTGCCCACCAGGGTGTACAAAGGATTTTTGGTGAAGCTGAATTTGGTCGGCACCGGGCCGCCGTCAGGCGTGAATTGCGAATAGGTATGCCAGGGATTGTTCACATCGACCATGAAGTGTACTTCGTAAGTGCCGGTCGCCGTTTTTTTGGCGGCGTATGACCAGCTATAGGGCTTTAAACGGGTCGTCTGCGCCGAAACCAGGGAAACCATGGCCAGCGCGATAAAAAATAAAAGCAATTTTTTCATGAGTATTTCTTTCATTGAATGCAAATTTATCTGTTTTAAGTTTAGATGACAGATGATAGATGACAGTTGATAGCTTTTTTGAGCATCAGCTTGACTTACTACAGGCAATCTGTTTCACGAAGAATCCGTCATCTGTCATCTATCATCTGTCATCTGTCATCTATCATCCGTCATCTGAATCGTATTCACAAGCCTCCCCAACCCGCTGACCTCCATTTCAATCCGGTCGTTGGACTTCAGCCACTGCGGCGTATGATCCGGGTTATCGATAGCCGCCGTTCCGTTGATCTCGAGCAGGCATCCGGTTCCTACCGTTCCGCTGCCGATCAGGTCGCCGGGATAAAGATCCACGCCATAAGACGCTCGAGCGATGATCTCGGCAAAAGTCCATTGCATATCCGATAAATTGCCATGACTTAATGCAATTCCATTGACCGAACAGCGCATGTCCAGTTTCCAGGACTTGCCCGTATGTTCGGGCTGTGCGGTTGTTTCAAAAGATTTCAATTCATCCAGGGTCACGAGCCAGGGGCCTGTTGTGGTAGCAAAATCTTTTCCCTTGGCAGGGCCGAGGCTGAGCTTCATTTCCTCCATTTGCAATCCGCGTGCGCTCAGATCGTTCATGATCATCAGGCCGCCGATATATTCATTGGCAACCGCTGCACGGATATTTCTTCCCCGCTTCACGATCACCGCAGCCACTTCCAGCTCATAGTCCAACTGACGAAAATGGTCGGGCATGCAGGCCACCGGTCCCGGCCCCTGCACGGCGCGATGATTGCTGAAATAGAAAACCGGGAACCGGTCAAACTCCGGGATCATCGGCAGGCGACGGTTTCTCCTCGCCGTTTCCACATGCTGGCGGAAAGCATAACCATCACGGAGAGACGAAGGCCGTGGCACCGGCGCTAACAACTGCAGTTTTTCGACTGGCTGTCCGCCGTAGTAATCCGGTTTATCCGCCACCCGGCGTTCCATCTCCCTGGCCAACGGCATCAGCTGCTCCCATTGCTCCAGCAGGCCGTCGATGGTCTGAGGCAGGCGCTTGTCCAGCCTGTTTAACGCAAATACCAGTCCCGACTGCAGGAACCCAACCTGCTCAATACCATGATTTATATAAGAAAGCAGTTTCATCAGAGATTACCCCGGGCCGCCTGTTCCCTTTCAATGGCTTCGAACAGGGCCTTGAAATTGCCCTTGCCAAAGCTTTTCGCTCCTTTGCGCTGAATGATCTCGAAAAATAAAGTTGGACGGTCCTGCACGGGTTTGCTGAATATCTGCAGGAGATATCCTTCCGGGTCGCGGTCAACCAGTATGCCGAGCTCTTTCAGGGGTCTAATATCTTCATCGATCTCCCCTACCCGGCCCTCCAGGCCCTCGTAATAAGTGTCCGGCACTTTCAGGAATTCCACGCCGCGTCGCATCAACTCGGTCACGGTTCCCACAATATCTTTGGTGGCGATGGCAACATGCTGCACCCCCTCTCCTCCGTAAAATTCGAGATATTCCTCCACCTGCGATTTCTTCTTTCCTTCGGCGGGCTCGTTGATGGGAAATTTCACATAGCCATTCCCGTTACTCATCACCTTGCTCATCAGCGCGGAATATTCGGTCGAGATATCCTCGTCGTCGAAGCTCAGTATATTTTTGAACCCCATCACGTTTTCGTAAAAGGACACCCATTTGTTCATCTGGTTCCAGCCTACATTGCCCACGCAATGATCCGCATAGAGCAGGCCGGTGGGCCGGCTGCTGAAAACAGGGTCCCAGGACCGGTAGCCTGGCATAAATAAACCATTATAGCGCTTGCGGTCGATGAACAGGTGAACCGTATCGCCGTAGAGGCAGATCCCGCTCATGCCCACGATGCCCTGCTCATCCTTCAGCTCTTTTGGCTCCAGCCAGCTCTGCGCGCCGCGTTTGGTGGTTTCCTGCCAGGCATTCTCCGCGCTGTCGACGGTCAGGGCAATCGCTTTAATGCCGTCGCCATGCCGTTCAACATGCCGGGCTATGGCGTTACCCGGACGAAGGGAGGTGCTCAGCACGAAATAGAGCTTGTTTTGCCGAAGCACATAGCTTGCCTGGTCGCGCTGGCCGGTTTCGGGCCCGGCATAGGCGATCCCTTCAAATCCAAAAGCTGAGATATAATAATGCGCCGCCTGCTTTGCATTGCCGACATAAAACTCGATATAGTCGGTGCCGTAAAGCGGGAGAAAATCTTCTGCCGTTTCCGCAGGCCGGACGCTGTTCGGGCGTTCCATAAAAAAGAATTGAGTTCTGAAAATAGGAGACTGGCCGGGGGAAATTATTGCGGCGTGGCAGCGAGGGTCTCCAACAGGAAAACATAATTCCTGCGCTCGTCGGGAAAGATTTTAAACGGGTAGTCGGGTCGCATCGTTTGTACCGATCAGGCTGATCGGTGACGAAGGTAAAAACAAAAAGCCATAGCCACAACAAAACAGATCAGGACGACCTTATTCCAGCTCTTGGCAATTTTTTGCGCCCGGAGGGCATCTTCATGGCTGACCATCTCCTCCCGGATCGCCCGGGAGTAGCCGCCCTTAGCCATAAACTCGGCGCCGGGACCGGTGATTTCCACATACAGCCCGTCCGTGCCCACCGTGGCCCGGATAAAGCCGTCTTCAAACAGAATATCTTCCAGGGGGGTCAGTTCATCGCCAAAAAGGCTTCCATAGTGATTATGGAACTGCGCCATCGGAATGCTGGTCTTTTCTTCAGTTTCCTGCATCAGCAGGGATAGTAAGCCGTCGAGCTTTTCGTCGAGACTGGTCGTGTTGCCCGTTAGTTGCATTTTCACCTATTTATTCATGCAAGAAAATTGCATTCACAGGTATGGATCACGAATGGGTGTGAACCGGCAAAAAACCGGGTGAGGTTTGTTTTTAAAGGGGCTGTACGAGGAAGAAATTCAAAGGAAGGAGGCGTCCATAAAAGTAAAAATTATTTCAGGAAAACAAAATATTTTTTGGATCGGCGTAACTTGAATGAAATATCCCGTATGGCTTGCTATATTCAACGGGGCAAAATCCCGCCCAAGCGGCATACCCAGTTCCTTCAGTCCGACGGGTCCCTCTATGCAGAACAGCTTTTTTCCACCGAGGGCTTTTCCAACGATTATTCCCTGCTTTATCACTGCCATCCGCCCACGGCCATTGTGAAAACGGATGAACCGATACCCTTTTTGCCGGAAGTAGCTGAGGAAAAAATGCTGAAACACCGCAGTTTGGAGGGCTTTCGCGTTAAACCGGCTGACGACTACCTGGAAAGCCGGAAGCCGGTGCTGGTGAATGCCGACGTTCATATTTCCTTAGCCGCTCCCCGCAAATCCATGGAGACCTATTTCTTCAAGAACGCCGACGCCGACGAGCTGATCTTCTTTCACGAAGGCCATGGCCGGCTCGATACCCAGTATGGGTCCGTCCCATTCCGGGAAGGAGACTACCTCGTCATCCCCCGGGGAACCATTTACCAGATCCGGTTTGAGACCGAACAGAACCGGCTCTTCCTGGTCGAGTCTTTCAGCCCGATCCGGTTCCCCAAAAAATATCTGAGCCGGTACGGTCAGCTTCTCGAACATTCGCCTTACTGCGAAAGGGATATCCATGGCCCGTCGGAGCTGAAAACCATTGATGAAAAGGGAGATTTCCTGATCAAAATCAAGAAGCAGGGCGTGCTGTATGGAATCCACTACGGCCACCATCCGTTCGACGTGATCGGCTGGGATGGCTGCTGCTATCCGTTTACGCTGTCCATCCATGACTTCGAGCCCATTACCGGGCGCGTGCATCAGCCGCCGCCGGTGCATGAGACTTTTGAAGGAAGAAACTACGTGGTCTGTTCCTTCGTACCGCGCCTGTTCGACTACCACCCGCTCTCTATTCCGGTTCCTTACAATCACAGCAATATCGACAGCGATGAAGTGCTGTATTATGTGGACGGAGATTTCATGAGCCGCAAGGCCGTGAGCCGCGGCATGATCACCCTGCATCCCGCAGGCATTCCGCATGGACCGCATCCCGGCACGGTGGAGAAAAACCTGGGCGCGAAAGAAACAAAGGAACTGGCCGTGATGCTCGACAGCTTTCATCCCCTGCAGCTCACCCGTACGGCGCTCGATATAGAAAACCGGGATTATATCAATTCCTGGGCCTGAAAATACGGTTCAACGCCTTTGACGGGGAGCAGGTTTCTTCTGCTCAATTTTCAGGTTATGCCGTATCACGTCCCAGTATTCCCGGCCATAGTCTACCAGTATTTCCGCACCTGCGGGAATATCGCGCACGGCGTCGATATACACTTTGGAACCTGACGGAACATATTCCGCATTATTGCGCAGGCCTTTTATACGCGAAAGGCCGCGCGCATCGTTGGCGTAGCGGCCATGCGATTTGATATAGCCCGAGGCATCGACCACCTGGTCCCGGTTGATATAAAAAATATAGCCGTTGGTCCAGTTGCGATGGTCTACCTCCTTCCAGGTGGTCAGCCGGCCTTTGTATTCAACAATGCGCGTGCCTTTGGGAATCGGCTTGCGGGTAAACAATCCTTTGCCGGAATTGGGTATGGATGACCGTTTGATGTACAGTTGCCTCGAAAGATATGCCATGAATGAATTTATAGCGGAGTGTCGTTTTTTCTGGGTCGAACGATGAACCGGAGC
>DASZRP010000289.1:0-3953 GCA_035548895.1 Puia sp.
GCCATGTATTCCGTGCAGATCAGGGGTCGCCGGTATTTTCTCAGCGAATCGATGGCCTCCTGGTGATGCGCGGGGTCATCGTAATTATGATAAGTGACGATATCCGACTCCGTGAGTTGGTAGTGGTTCAGGTCGGTCAGGCCGCTGCTCCAGACGCCGGCGCTCAGCGGCTGGCTGGGATTAACTTCGCGCCCCCAGCGGAAAATATCTTTGAGCAGGGGGAGACTCCTGTTCCCATAACCCGAATTGCCGGGCTCGTTATATAAATCCCATAACACAATCCGGTCGTCTTCTTTAAACGTCGTAAGCACATCCTTTACATAACGCTCAAGGGTATCCCGAAGGGCGGGTTCGTCGTACAGCAATTTACCAGGATCGCGCACCCAGCCCGAGTTGTGAATGCCCGTCTTCGGTTCCGGTTGTTTGCCCGCATGATAAGTTTCATTCCAGCAGTCGTCGAAAAAAACAAAAATGGTTTTGATGTGATGAGAGGCAGCAATGGTAAGATAGTCATCCACGCGCTTTTTGAATCCGGCAGGGTCCTCCTGCCAGGCGAGGTGATGCAGGAACACGCGCATGCAGTTCAACCCGATGGATTCGGCATAGCCCAGGTCACGCGAAATAGTGGCCGTATCAAAACTATCGGCCTGCCACATCTCCAGTTGATTAACGGCCGATGCCGGAATGAAATCGCTGCCCCGCAGCCAGCCCTGGTGGCGATACCATTGTTTGGCTTTCGCTTCAGTCCATCGGTCCTGACGTGGCTGGGCAGTGACGGTGAGCAGGGTCAACAAAATCATGATCGTCAGCAGACATTTTCTCATCGCATTATTTTTATGGCTTAATGGAACTAACCCGATCCCGGATTCCTTCTCCGGGGTTTCGTTTACTATTTCACCGAGAACTGATAGATGGTCGTCTGATGATAAGTTTGTCCGGGCGACAGTATTGAACTTGGGAAGTTGGACTGGTTCGGCGAATCGGGGAAATGCTGGGTTTCCAGGCAGAGCGCTCCATGCCGCACAATTTTTCGGCCATCCCTGCCCGTGAGCATTCCGTTCAGAAAATTCCCGGTATAAAACTGGATACCCGGCTGGGTGGTGAACACGTCCATCCGGCGGCCGCTTGCGGGATCGTAAACCGTAGCCGCTTTCGCCAGTGCGCTGTCCGGTTTGTCGATCACAAAATTATGATCGTATCCTCCCCCCTTTATCTGGTCAATGTCTTTTCCAACCGTTTTAGGCTTGGTAAAGTCCATCGGCGTGTGCTGAACCGGAGCCAGTTGTCCGGTGGGGATCAACGCTTCATTCACGGGCGTGTATTTCGATGCATAAAGCGTCAGCTCTTCCTGCAGGATGGTACTGTCTTTCCCGGCCGATAAATTAAAATAGGCATGATTGGTCAGGTTCACCGGTGTTTTTTTATCGCTGATCGCCGTATAGTCGATCTTCAACCCGTTCTCCGCAGTCACCGTGTACACTACTTTGGCTGTGAGCGATCCCGGAAAACCTTCTTCCCCGTCGGGGCTCGTGTAGGAAAGCGCGAGGCTCGAATCGTTCACCTGGTCGACGGTCCAGACCACTTTATCGAAGCCTTTCAGTCCGCCATGCAGCGTATTGCCATGATCGTTAGGCGCCAGGGTATACTCCTTTCCATCGATGGTGAACCGGGCATTGGCGATCCGGTTGGCATAACGCCCGACCAGGGCGCCAAAATAGGGATTGCCTTTCTGCAGATAGCCTTCGAGCGAATCGAAACCGAGAATCACGTCGCCCGCGGCGCCGGACCTGTCAGGCGTCCACAGCTCCATCAGGGTGGCTCCGTAATTGCTTACCACCGCTTTAATACCTTTTCCATTTTGCAATGTGTAGCGATAGATCGTGTCCTGACCCAGCAGGCCAAATTTTTGCTTGTTTCCATTCTCCATAACGACAATTTCTTTGCTTTTTTCCGGCGCCTGATTGCAGGCTGTTAGTCCGGCTGCTCCCAACAGGGCGGCGCATCCGGCTGCCATCGGAATCTGTGTCCATTTCATTTGCTAAAAATAAGGCTAACTTGGAAAATAAACCAGGTCCGATGCTAAAGCACCTGTTATTCTCCTGCATTTTTTTTGGTGCGGTCTTTTCCGGCCGGTCGCAGCCCGTTTATGGAGAGCCCTTTCGTCCCCAGATTCATTTCTCGCCGGCCACAGGCTGGATGAACGACCCGAACGGCCAGGTCTATTTTGCCGGGACCTACCATCTCTTTTACCAGTACTACCCGGACAGCACCGTGTGGGGGCCCATGCACTGGGGGCATGCCGTAAGCCGCGACCTCGTTTACTGGAAACCGTTACCCATTGCCTTATTTCCCGACTCGCTCGGCTATATTTTCTCGGGAAGCGCCGTGGTCGACAGCGCCAATACCGGAGGGTTTTCGCGTCATGGGGAAATTCCCCTGATCGCCGTTTTTACACAACATGATCCGAAAGGAGCCGCCGATCCGGATAACAATCATTTTCAGAACCAGGGAATCGCTTACAGCCTCGACAGCGGGAAGACCTGGACCAAATACGCGGGCAACCCGGTGCTCCGGTCGCCGGGCCTGAAAGATTTCCGCGATCCGAAGCTGAGCTGGTATGCCGGGGAGAAAAAATGGATCATCACCTTAGCCGCAGGCGACCATATTGTTTTTTATTCATCTAAGGATTTAAAGCACTGGGAAAAAGAGAGCGAGTTTGGCCAGAGATTGGGCGCCCATGGCGGCGTTTGGGAATGTCCCGACCTGATATCTTTTTCAGTTAACGGGAAAAAGATCTGGGTGCTGATCGTCAATATCAATCCCGGTGGCCCGCAGGGCGGATCGGCGACCCAGTATTTTACGGGCGGGTTCGACGGGAACCGTTTTGTTTGCAACGACACGACGACCAAATGGGCGGACTGGGGACCCGATAATTACGCCGGGGTAACGTACAGCAATACCGGAAAAGAAAAGATCTTCTTAGGCTGGATGAGCAACTGGCAGTATGCGACAAAAGTACCCACCGTTCGCTGGCGGAGCGCCATGACCATTCCCCGGCTGCTTGATCTCAACACGGTCTCCGGAAAATATTTTCTCACGATGAAGCCGCTTCCGGCACTCAAAAAACTCGGCAGAAAACCCATATCGGCATCCCCGCCGGGCCCGGAGACACCGGTACCATTCTCATCGCCCGCGCGCATCGATTTTGACCTGGCGAGGTTAAAATCTTTCTCGCTCCGGTTCAGCAATGCCGAAGGGCAGGAACTGGTGATTGGTTTTGATGAACAGAAAAACGCCTTCTTTATAGATCGTACGAAGGCGGGAAGATCAGATTTTGGTCCGCATTTTGCAGCCCGGCATTATGCTCCGAGGATCGGCGACGGCGCCAGTTGTGCTTTTACGCTTATTATCGATCAGGCTTCGGTCGAGCTTTTTGCAGACGGAGGACTTACGACGATGACCGAGATTTTTTTCCCGAGTTCACCGTACAACAAGATGCAATTCGATTCGACTTCCGGGATAACAGGTTTCACCATGCAGTCTTTAAACAGCATCTGGAAAAAGCATTAACATTCTTATTTATCACCACGTTTGATTTTCCATTAACAAAGGGTTCAATTCGTTTGATCCGCATCAAGAAATTTAATTGTGGATAACTTTTTTCTCACTTCAATAATTTTCTTAAACTCATGAAACCTGCTTCCAGACTGCATTTCATCGTATTCGCTTTCTTTAGAAAAATAAGGGTTTCCATTTAGTGTAGGAAAAACACCCTGTTTTTATTTGAAAAAAAACATTTTGATTTGATGCGTAATCACTGCTTACCCCTAAAACCCAGTTATGAGAATCGGGCTTCTGTTCGGAGCATTTATGCTGTCGTGGCTTTCCGCCTCGTCACAGCAAAAAACAGATTCTCTGCTTTCTAAGGCCAGTCAGACGCTCGACGCCGCTTC
>DASZRP010000290.1:0-2271 GCA_035548895.1 Puia sp.
CGGCCGGTAGAATCGGGCCAGGGATCGTGGATTGCTTTGATCTTTTCGATCTTTGCGGAGACCTGTTCGAAACTGGTATTATCCGCGATCTGTACAAAGGTCTGCCAGTTATTGTCGCCCCAGCTATGGCGGTTATAGGCAGTTTGCGGATCGAAAGACGCGTACAGCGCCCAAGGGGAAAGGAATTGCACTTCGGCGAGAGAACTGGTATAAGCAAAATCTTCGTAAACGCCTGTTACTTTCAAGGGAATGGAATCGTTCAGGCGAAGAATCTGTCCGACAGGATTCCGGTCTCCAAAAAATGCTCTCGAAAGCGAAGCCGATAAAATGATGGAATGCGGATCGTTCAGCGCGGTGAGATTTCCATAGCGCATCGGAACGGTGAACAACTTCAATCCATCGGGCTCGATGAAGTTACCGGACCTGATCAGCTTCTTATCGCCAAAGCTCAGGATATCATCCTGCGTGCGCGAAGAGAGCACTACGTGTTTAAAATTGCTGCCAAAATTATCGCGCAGCTCGTCGGCTACTGCCGCGGGCATCTGCCATTGAGCTCCGTGGCCGCCGCTCCAGCGTTGCCAGACCTGGGCGATGGTCTTGTAATTCCCGAACTGCCGGTCGAATGACCATTCCTGGTAGATCCAGCAGGCGATGAGCATCGCTACCGCCATGCCGATGGAGAGACCGCTGATATTGATGAACGACGAAGTCCTGTTGCGTAGCAGGTTTCTCCAGGCTGTCTTGAAAAAATTCTTAAACATATTGTCCGGTTTGGTATTGAGCGGATATCGAAACAGGTTCCCGGCTAACGAGCGTCAGCAGGCGCTGAATAAGGATATGAAGAATGCAGGATCGTTGCATATTCACCGGTAAATGGCCCAAGAGCATGCCTAAAATGCAGCTCTCTGAATTACAACGCGGTAATTATTTACGGATGAACCGGCCGGACGCGATTTCGATACAGGATTGTCCGGTTTTGATACAGTTGAATCGACAAGCACCTGCGAATGGCTCAAACTAAGACCGATCCCAGAGATTGCGGCTGACTACTTTTTCCAACACCTGCTCTCTCAGGTTGCGGCTGATCGGTATGGCGTGGCGTCCGATAAAAAGCTGCCCACTCTCGAGCGAGTCGATACGGGATATCGCGACAATAAAAGAACGATGAACGCGGATGAACTGCCGGGAATCCAATTTTTCCTCCATGCTTTTCATCGACAATAGCGTGATGTATTTCCCCTTTACGGTATGAATAGCAACATAGTTTTGCAGGCCCTCCACGAAAAGAATCTCATCAAAGAGGATCTTCTCGTATTTGTTACCGCACTTGGTAAAAAAATAATCCGACTCTGCCGCCTTCTCCGGTGCATGCAGCAACCGGTTATAATCCCGCGCCTTTCGGGCAGCCTGGAAGAAGCGGTCAAAAGTGATTGGCTTTAACAGGTAGTCAAGCACGTTCAATCGAAAACCTTCGAGCGCGAAGCTGGGATAAGCGGAAGTAATAATAACCATGGGTGAACACGATTGCTGTCGCAGGAATTCGATCCCATTCATCTTCGGCATCTGGATGTCTAAAAAGATCAGATCGATGGGTTCTTTTTCCATCATCGCCATCAACTCTAACGGCTGCTCACAGGTTCCCGCCAGCCGTAGAAAGTCCACCTCCTGCACATAGCTGGCCAACCCACTCACGGCAAGCGGTTCATCATCCACGATCGTACACTGCAACTTCATGTTCTTTTTCCGGAGGTTTAAATGAATATTCATTCAGCCGGAGCGAGAGCTGAATTTCAAAGAAATTATCTTTTTCGCTAATGGAAAGCCGGTGATCGTCTGGATAAACCAGGTCCAGCCGGCGGCGTACATTCTTCAGTCCAATTCCCCGGTATTGGATCACGGGTGTATCCGTTTTTCCGGCGCAGGTATTGCCGACATAAAAATCCAGTTGCTGTCCGGCCGTATGAAGGCGGACAATGATTTGGTTTGATCCGTCACTGTGCTTGGAAACATGCTTGAATGCATTTTCCACGAAGGTCATCAGGATGAAGGGAGCAATCGCCAGGCCCTGTTCGAACTGTACTTCCCAAACTACATCGAGTTTTTTCTGTCGCAGCTTTTCTAATTCCACAAAATGCTGCAGATAGGTGATCTCTTTTTCCAGGGCAATCTGCGGCTCTTCGCACTCATAAAGCTGATAGCTCAATAATCCGGAAAAGCGCGCTAAGGCTTCAGATGCCTGATCCGGGTCCTGGTGGATCAGAAAAAACACCG
>DASZRP010000291.1:0-36153 GCA_035548895.1 Puia sp.
TAGTACCGAACAGAATTCCCACCAGTAATCATTTCTCGCGCCTCCGTTCCGGCAATCGCTGACACCGCATGATTTTCCCAGCTTTTATTGAAAATGAATTGCCCGCGAAAATTTTGAGAGTTGATATTCGAAAATGATTGATCGAGGATATCTCCTTTGGGAATTATATAGTTAACCTTATTATTTACATAGTCAATATCAGAGAAATTATTAATTAAATCCCTTGCATAGAAGCTCTGTAGGTCGGCGAGAGTTTCGGTATTGGAGCTTTGCTTTTGATATTGATAATTGACTGCCAGTTTGAGAAAGGAAAGAATTTGGATATTTAATCCCAGATCAGCAACAAATTCCTGCAAAGAGACAGTTGTTCTGTCGTGTTTATAGTCATTGAGAGGATAAAATTTCCAGTCCAACAAATTGCCGGCGCCAGCGGTATCCGTAAAATTTGAATTATACCGGTCAATGGGCAACGGATTTCCATTATCATCGGCGAATTTAAGATAGGGAACATTCCTTCCGGCAATCTGAAAGTTGTTGGTCGAAAGGCCGCTTACCGCTTTACTGCTTGTATAATAGACACCTGCGTCAATCTGGATGTTTTTTATTGGCCTGTAACTGTTGCTAAAACGCAAATTGACCTTGTCATAATCATTTTTCAAGGTATAGTTACTTTTGTCGTAGGTGCCGGAGATCAGCCAGGCCACATTATTACCCCCTCCTCTAAGGTTCAAGGCGTACTGCTGGGTAATAGCAGTCTGGTAAAAATATTTATTGTATTGATCGAGGCTATTAACCGATTTGAGTGCATTGATCTGAGAAGCTGAATCGGCAGCGGATATCAGGCCATTTTGCCTGTTCAGAAAAACCTTAACGGCGGGAGTCAGTGGAAGGTATTGATAAGTATCATAGATCTGGTCGTCAAAATAGCCTTTATTGAAGATGTACTGCTCCACATCAATTTCATCGGCCGGCGATATTTGCGAGGGATAGTAGATATCAGGTTTCTGTGTCACAATAACATCAGCATTCAAATCAATTTTTAATCGCTGGTTAAACCTCCCTTTTTTCGTTGTGATCACAATTACCCCGTTGCCGGCTCGAGCTCCCCATATCGAAGTAGCAACCGCGTCTTTCAACACAGTCACCTTTTCAATATCGTTTGGGTTGATATTATTGATATCCCCTTCGTAAATAAAATTGTCTAATACTATCAGCGGGTCCAGGGGCCCATTAATGGTGCTTAAGCCACGGATCGAAATATTGGTGGTGTTCTGCGGGTTGTTATTTACTTTGCCAATGTTGAAAAGCAGCCCACTGGTTACGTTGTTGAGTCTTTGCAGGATATTGGTTCCGGTTTGCTGGTTCAGCGTTTTGTTGTCGATGGTTGAAAAAGCGCCGGGAATATTTTTTTTCTCTATATCCTGGTAGCCCGTGCTGATAATTTGCACCTCCTCCATCTCCTGAGGCGTTTTTCTTAGAACGACACGGACAGAACTTCGTCCCGGGTGATCAACGACTATGCTCTGCGTTGAATAGCCAACGTAGCTGATTAGCAGTGTCACTCTTTCTCCCGGCACAGTTATTCGAAATTTGCCACTGCTGTCTGTGGTTGTAAAGCGATTGGTTCCCCTTATGCTTATAGTAGCTCCTGCCAACGGCGTAAGGGTTGAATCGGCAAGTATGGTCCCGGAAACGAGAGTATCTTTTGCGTTACCTGGCTTATCGGAGACTGAATCCTGCAATCTTGAAGAGCGTGGCGTCAAAATGATGGTCTCTTCCTCAATCCGATAGTCAAAAGGCTGATCTCGGAAAAGTTGAGGCAGTACCTCGTGCACAGGTTGCCGCTCTACGGAAATGGTTACCGGTTTTGCTGACTTCAGAATACTGTTGTCGTAAATGACCCGGTAGTCCGATTGTCGCTTGATGAGAGCAAATGCCTTTTGCAGAGGCGCATTCACCAGGTGCATCGTTAGCATAGCCGGACGTGGTTGAATGGATGTCCGGAAAGAAGACGTCAACAGCAGAATAAGAAATAAGCAGAAAATTGGTACAATGCTTCGCGGAAGGCCAAGACAGCGCCTTGCGCTGCCGTGAAGCAGCGTTCGATTACTCATAACAGTTCAGATTTAGTTAACGAATGGTCGTTAGTTTATGGATTTTAGGGTGAGCCGGCAGAAACGATAATGGTATTACTTTCAATTTTAAACCTGGCGATCCCGGTTTCTTCCATCATGCCGAGCAGTTTGCTCACCGGTACGCTTCTTTTGATTTCTCCCGTAAAGAATTTCTTACTGGCAAATGAGCTGTCGTAGACAATCTGTACATCATACCAGCGGGCGATCTGCTGCATAACTTCCTCCAGATCTGTTCCGTTGAAAAGAAATAATCCGTTTTTCCAGGCAGTTACGGATTCGATATCGGGCTTAAGCACTTTGGCAATTGAGCCGCTTAGCGCTAACTGTTCCCCGGGGTGCAGGTAGCGGCCGGCTCCGGGGCTTGTAACGACCACCCGTCCCTCTACCAGGGTGGCCGACCGGCTGCTATCGGAACGGGGATACGCATTCACATCGAAGGCCGTTCCGAGCGCCTGCACTTCCATTTTGCCCGAAACGACTATAAAGGGCTTTCGGGGGTTCTTCGCGATTTCAAAGTAAGCTTCTCCGTTACCAAGTTCCACTCGTCGCTCACGGCCTGTAAAGCGTACCGGATAATGCAGTGTTGTAGCAGCATTCAGCCAGACCCTGGTGCCGTCTTCCAATTGCAATAGATATTCACCGCCGTTAGGCACCCGGATATTATTCCAGGATGATTCTTTTTCAGCTCCCTCAGCCGAGTATACCAAAGAGCCATCAGACCCTCGTTTAACCAAACTGCCATTTTCTGTGAACAGGCTGTCCGGACGGCCACCCAACTGAACCACGTTTCCGTTAGCCAGGACAAGCAGGGCCTTTTTTGTCCCGGGTGGCAGATCCGTCGCGCCAGCCGTTTGTACTGCATGTTGTTCCGGCCGTGGGCTTTTCCAAAACCAGGTTGTTCCCAGAGCAAGAAGAAGAGCAGCGGCAACCCACCACCACCGGAGTATCGTCTGATGTACCTTTTTATTTCGCGTTTCAACAAGACGTGAGCGTATACGCTGCCAGGCAAGTTCCGGATCGGCCTGTCCGAATAGTTCTAGTTCCGCCTCCAGTATCTCCTGGTTCGTTATTTCATTTAACAATTGATGACGTCTGTTGTTGCCATCCAACCATTGGGCCAGCATACGTTTTTCCCGGGGCGTTAAATCACCCTGCAGGTATCGGACAATCAAGCCTGCCGCACGAATGCTTTTATAGACGGAACCAGCCACTGCAATAAGTTATCCTGTTTCAAAAGTTGACCGATAGCGGTGTACATGATGAAGACACCACTTTCCGGAAATAGTCTAAAAATCAGAGGAAAAAATTGTCAGCTATTTAATTCTGCAACACAGCCAGGGAAACGGAGTAGGAGAGCAAGAGCATAAAATTCCGACCAAAACGCCGTTTCAAAATCTTCGTTCCGTAGGCCTTGTGGTTTTTCACGGTACTTACCGTAATTCCAAGATCCGCAGCAATTGTTTTGTAATCCTGGCCAACCAAAAAATGGAGTTGCATTACTTTACGGCATTCTGGTGGCAGCTTCCGCAACTCCTTGTAAACTTCATCAAGCAGTTCGGCACGTACAATTTCATTGAGAATAAAATCTTCCGATTCCCGTTCGAGCACGTAAGAAAGAGCCTCTTTCTTTGACCGGTCTTTCCTGCGTTGCCTGATCTGGTTCAGGCAGGCATTCTTAACGCTGATATATAGAGCGGCCTTAAGATTTTTATAGCTGTTGAAGTCCGGATTCTTCTCCCAAAGTTTAATGAATACGTTTTCAACCGTGTCTTCTGCTGCAACCTTGTCCTGAAGGATTTTATCGGCGAAAAAGCAAAGGGGGCGGTAATACTGCTTAAACACAGAATTGAAAGAACTAAACTTTTCATCTGTGTTTGATAAAGCAGTATCTCGAATAAACGCCGACATTAAGCAAGTCTTTTTACAGTTAGTAATCAAATATAATAAAAATGCATCAAAGAGGACTTATAACCTAATCCCCTACCGATGAAATATATCGACCGTTTGCAAAAGCCAAAATGGATATTGCTGACCGGTTTAAAAGAGAACAAAAATCGCTGGGAGAAACCCTACTGAAGCTTAGAAAGATTCGTCATATTTCCCAAAAAGAACTGGCAAAAATTTGCGGATTAAGCGTTCGGGTTATCAGGCGTATAGAGAAGGGAGAGGCCAACCCGGAATTCAAAACGCTTATGAAACTCGCCGTCGGTCTAAAAATACCACTAAAGATCTTGTTCGATTATAAAGACAATCTAAAAAGATCATTGGCTAATTCTATAAATCTGGGTTTTAACGACCTGGAATCTAAGGAACGAAGAAAACTCGGAAAGCGAATTTTAGACCTATGCAAGCATAGAAAAATTAGTCAAGAAGAGCTAAGCGTCCTCTCAAATATAGCAGCCAGCGATATGAGCCTATATATAAACGGCGATGAGAATCTGGTATTACTAACGTTACTTAAGATAGCCATTGGACTAGAAGTCGACATTGTCGACTTATTCAACCACCGCGGTCCAATGCCCGACAATAAAACATTCAAAGGAAAAATCCAGTTCTAAAACGTTACCAGTATGGATTTATCTCAAAAGCTCATGAGTTTGAGAGAATATCGGCATAAATCAATTGCAGAACTGTCGCATGTGCTTGGCATAACCGCAGACGCCTACAACCGCCTGGAAACAGGTGACAGTGAAAAACTAAATGAAACGTTAGCAGATAAATTGTCGGACTTTTATGAGATACCTGCCAGTTTCTTTAGAGAAGATCACGAAAATCATCGGGCTAACATTACATATTGTAACTGTACTTTTAATGCCGGAAGCCATGGATATATAAATCACCAATATAATGATGCCGGAGTTGGCCATGCATTTATCAAGCGAGACCGCGATATTGTCAACTTGCAGCAACAAATGTCTACCCTTATAGAGAAGAATGATCAGCTGATCCAGATGCTAAAAGCAAAATCATTAACTGACTCTGAACAATAAACTTCTGAAAGTGACATGATTCGTGCAATAGGAGTAATCTACTTACGTTGTAGTTAGCAAAACCCTCTATGCCTAGCCAACCGCCCCACTCTACTAAGAGTGCATATCAGCACAAAGGCGAATGTGCCGAGAAAGAACTGAAATTTCATTACGATACCATCAAAGGGAGAATTGCAGAAACGCTGGTTCAGGAGCTATTTCTTAATATGAATTATTGCGTCTACCGATATGGAATGGAAAATACAGTTCCCGGAATTCTGGAATTGTTAAGGGGAGTAAATTCAGACGTTGCTCAAGACATTCGAAGAATGCCTGATTTTGTGATTCAGCATAAAGAATCCAAAGAAGTCTATTTTATCGAGGTAAAGTTTCGTGCGGATGGCTATTTCGACTACAAAGGACTAAAAAGTAACTATCCCTATCCAAATGCCTTTGTCATATTGGTATCAAAAAAGCATATTAAGTGTCTCTCCGTAAAGGAACTCCAGGCGAGCCAATGCTTTACCCCGGATTGTTGTAATTACTTAGGCAACCGCCGAGAATTCGACCTGGATAGGGACCTTGTCCTGAAGTACTGTCAATTTGCCGTCCAGTTCTTTCAACACGTATAATGACAGATATTTTCTCGCTGGCAATGTAGTAGTCTGAGATGTGAGACTTTTACTTTTCTTTCAGGGTTTTAATTACTTCCAACAATTCTTCATTTTGCTTCAGCAAAAGCTCATTTTGAGACTGAATCAATTTAGTCAACTCGCTTTCGCCGCCTTGGTTAATATAGCTTTGGAAATAGCCCCCGTTAGCGCTATTCGTATTCCCTGTATTCGTAACCTGTTTAAATGTAATAACGGGAGTTGCTTCAGACAGAAGATTGGCAATACTTACCTTGTACAAATCCGATAATTTCTGTGCTTGTTCTGCAGTAATCTTAGCAGGGTGCTGCTCCAACCGGGCGTAAGTCGTTTGGCTGATACCCAGGATTTCCTCAGCCACAAACTCCTGGGTGTAATCGTTCACCTCTCTTAAAATCTTCAATGTAGTGGTTGCCATAGTTGCATCAAATTAGTAAAAAATTTGAGATTTTACCCGAAAATGCAGTTTTCTAATAAGACAAATATATTCACTTTTGGCCGTCTGCGGTGTTCTGTAATGAATTGAACTGATAGTGGTGTACAACCTATTCTTCAAGAAATTACTACACCATGCGAACCCTTCTTTTGCTATTTGTTTTTGTCTGTCTGGCTGTTGCCGTATTTAGCCAATCCACCGCTTCGACCGCCAGCCGGCCTCTCCATATAGGGGACACTGTTCCGGATATTGAATTTCGCAATATCATCAATTATCCGTCCAAAACCCTCCGCTTGTCTGACTTCCGGGGAAAGCTCGTGATTCTCGATCTGTGGAATACCTACTGCGCCTCTTGTATAGAAGCTTTCAGGAAAATGCAAGCGTTGCAGGATGAATTTGAAGGTAAGATCCAGGTATTGTTGGTCAATCCATACAATTCAACCCTGGATTCAAAAGAAAGGGTGAATCGCGTACTCACCAACTTGAAAACGAATACCGGATTCAGCCCCACGCTTCCGATTCCCATTCACGACACAATCTTAAACGAGTTTTTCCCTCATGCGACCGTACCGCATGTCATTGTCATCAACCGGGCGGGAGTCATATTAGGCATAACCTATTCCTGGTTCACCAAGAGCGAAAATATCCAGGCTCTCGTGGCCGGAGACCCGGTTCATATTCCACTGAAAGACGATGAATCGTTCGACAAATCCCTTCCCCTTTTTGTAAACGGAAATGGAGGCGACGGCAGCAACTTTTCCTATCGATCTATCATTACCGGCTACCAGGAGATGGCAAAAGCCCGGATTGGTAGAATTGCCGACAGCAACGGAAATATAACCCGGCTATCTATCTATAATTACCCGCTACTGTCGCTGTTCCAACTGGCATATCCGGAGATAGTAAAATTTCCCCGCAACCGGATACTCATCCACGTTGCAAATCCTTCATTATTTAGTCCTTCCGAAAACGGAGGCATCCGGCAAAACCTGTTCTGTTATGAAATTATAGGGCCTCCTGCCGCCGATTCCGTCGTGCAAAAGTATATGCGCCAAGACTTAGAACGTAACTTTCATATCGTGGCCAGGGTGGAAACCGTGATGATGAAATGCTACGTTTTGCGGGTCAACGGGCATATCGGGCAATCTTTGGCTAAAAATGAAATTCCCGGGAGAGATATGGAACCTCACGCGCTTAAAAAGTATTTGAAAAATCAACCAGTGAGCGCTTTGACTGATATCTTGAATTACACCTTACCCCTTCCCGTAATCGACGAGACCGGCCTCAATAAAAACATATCCATGATGTTCCCCTCAGATGTTCTTGACTTTGATATAACAAAATGGAAGAAGCTTTTATCAGATAATGGGTTTGAGCTGGTTGATGATAAGCGGCCGTTGGCTGTTGTAAAAATTACCGACAGCTTTTGACACTTTGATGCAACTTACCGGCCTCTAAACCCTCCCCGAGAGCTTGCACCAATTCATGGGCATAAATAACCTCTCCCGGTTTGTTAGATTGTCCCCAAATGATCCCATTCTTACTTGGAATGCCAATTGGAGCAAGGGCAAACTCAGACCCGTTATCGAGCGTTATCAGGTATCGATGGTGCCCGCCTTCGAGAAAATGCTCCGCAGACGCATTGTGCGTTTGGCCTTGATATGAATAGGAAAAGTTTGGCATATTCTAAATCAGTCAAATGTTCCCTATAATAAAATAAAAAAGCCAAACGTCCGCGCCCATTAACAAAATACCGTGAAAACACGGTAGTAAATACCGTAGTATAACGGTATTTTGGTTAGCGTCACAATTTTTTGTTGGATTGCTGCATTAGATAAGCAATCTTCATTTTCAACTTCATAATCGAATAACCACAATATTCACTTTCACAAGTGAAACAAATTTAATCTCCCAAGAGATATGGGCAGATCGACCAGATTCAACAACAAAACAAACAATGATCATTCATATCTTTCAGAGCTATAAGCGGACTAAAGACTACGTCGCAATGTTTGACTATCGCTTGCCAACCACAAATCTCCCAATTTATGAAAGGGCAGGAACTTAAAATTTTGTTCAAAGAAGACATGGCCTTCCTGACAATGGAAGTGGCGCTAAACTTTAATCAGGTTCAGATATCTGATAGTCCCGTCAAATTTAAAGCACCTGCTTTTTGGACAGTTAGAGTAATCAATTATGTAGAAAATGAAAAAAGATTATATGTCGAAGTACTAAGCTATCAAGTCGGAGAAACTGAATTTTCTTACGATCAAATACAATTAGCGGAAAAGCTTATTGAAATTGAAAAAGTGACTTTTAAAAGTATTGACACCACCGGTTTACTCAGAACTTTAAATAGCACGGAACCCATAAAAATTTTGCCACCAAAACAAGAGTCAGTTTACAGACCAGAAACACCAATACGATTTGAAACAAAATTAGAGAGAGAACCAATTAAACAAACTTATAACGAACCATTCTCGATTTCAATTAAAAATATAACTTTTTTTTCCGGAGGTGTTTCTTTTAGAAAAAAAATCCAACAACTTAAAAAGGAAATTGAATTTCAAATTTTAAATGAGAATATCATTGAAGAGTATGACGCAATTAAAAATTATTTTGCAAGTGTTCTAAGGACAAAACAAATTCAGGTCGTCCCAAACATAACAACTCTCGACGGTATAATTACTTCAATAAATGCCACATCAACCGAAATTGAAAAAATAGATAATACGCTCATTGAAGAAGTTAAGTATGAAATTGTGAAATCTGCAAGAAGTAACGAATTACTGGAGGAAAAGCAATTATTTACAGTGCATGAATATCTCGATGCTCTTACCGGTGAAGACACTGATGCAAATAAAATATTTAAAAATGATAATGAATTTTTTGACATTTTACTAGAAAGGACCGAGACAAAACACTACAAACACTTAAGATTCCTGTCGAGTAAGCACAAGGCTGACATACAAAAACTTCGTCTTGTTCATGCGCCATTTTCATTTGTTTTTCTTTTAAGTAGCTCTGACAAATTCCATATAGTTTGGGAAACTCTCGACACGCAAGAAGCTACTTACATTTGGACTGTTGTAGCTGACATAAAGAATTTAAAGAAAATTTTAACGCATATAGACAAGACGATCAGTCTAATCTTAAAAGATGGGAAAAATGAATACATAAGACTAAATGAAAAAAACTTCAATAGAGTCTTTCACGATTATACGGACTCGCAAAATGGGTTTAAAAACTGGAAGGGGGAAATTGAAAAAGTGATACCGCCTGATTATTAATCTGTAAAAGCCAGCCGTAAACACAATCATAAAGATTATAAATGTCAATATTTTATAGCCGACTCGGTTTTTCAAGACATAAGAAATTTCGTTTCACAGCGACCAATATTGTAAATAAGCTCTATTTGCATCCTCCCTTATCAAGACTAAAAAACTCGCTTTTCTGGCTGGCTCTATTACCGCTTGTGGTTTGAAATATTTCTATATTTGTAATCATCCCAAACACCTTCGAATGAAATTAGATAAGATCCGAATACAGGATTTCAGAAGCATTGTCGATCAAGAAATTGTTTTTAGCCAAAACTGCATTGGGCTAATTGGTCTGAATGAGTCGGGCAAAAGCAATATTTTATACGCAATTAGACTTTTGGATTCTTCGTTCATTCCCACCATTCAAGATAAATCAAAAATAACCCGCAAACTACCTACAGTTGAATTAACTTATGATTTGGACGATGAAGATTTAAAAAAAGCTAATGAGATACTTCAAAGTTGGATCAAACCAATAAAGATTCTTCAGACCCCACAAATAAAGTTTACCTCTAATACCAAATTCAAAAAGATCGTAAGAATTATAGAGGCAATCGATGGATTAACAAAGCTACTAGAATTCGACATACCACTTGACTACAAATTTGATCAAGAAATACTACGGAAAAAATCGGAAGCCAGGATCCCACAAGAAATCACAGTAAAAATTGGCGACGACGAATTCCCATTGTTCGAAATATCGCTAATCCAAAAAGAACTAGTCCCGCCTGAACAGCTAAACAATTTTGAAGTATATTCGTTTGAAGCCTTTAAACGTGACTTCCTTCCTGTGCTAACCAGCGCCTTCCCAAAGCTATCGCCTCAAGTAATTTTTTGGGAATATGATAGAAAATATCTTCTGCCTTCTGAAATAAAATATGAGGAATTTATTGCGAACGAAAATCCATATGGTAATTCTGCCCCGCTCTATAATATATTTCTTCTTACAAAATCTCTGCATATCAAAGATGTAGAAGACTTAAAGGTCAAGATTATTCAGTGGAAAGCAGATTCCTCCGAACGCAGAAGAGATGGTGCAATACTGACAGATACAATCAATAAATATATAAAGCAAATTTGGTCCGATTATGATCAAGAATTAAAAATCGAGCTGGAAGAGACAAAAATTACCATTCATATTAACGATCCCAAAAGTGATGAACAAAATTATTATGCAATGGAAGCTCGATCGCAAGGGTTTAAGACCTTTATATCTTTTATCTTGACAATAGCCGCTGAAGCAACAAATCGTGTAATAAATAATTTCGTACTATTACTTGACGAACCAGAAACCCACCTGCATCCAAGCGGCGTGAGATATATGAAGGAAGAGCTATTAAAATTGTCTAATGATCAGAATTATATTGTTTTTTCAACCCATTCAATTTTCATGATTGATAGGAGTAACTTAAAAAGACATATAATGGTTCAAAAGGTTAATGAAAAGACTCGATTGACCAAAATTGAAAAAAACAATTTTATTCAGGAAGCAGTGATTTATGAAGCCATGGGTACAAGAATCGACGATCTTTCACTTGGATTGAAGAATATTATATTAGAAGGAAGCCTTGATTTGAAATTACTTGAATTCTTTATCGGCTTCTTTTCCGAAGAACAACTTACACCTAAGGGCATTAAAGACTACGACTTACTTGATGGAGGAGGAACAAAGCAAATCAAGAAATTCTTAGAAAGTAAAATTCTTCCACGAAGTTCTCATTGGATACTTCTTTTGGATAACGACGGACCCGGTAGAGAACTGGAACAATACATCTCAAAAGAATCAAAACAGTTTACTGATGTTAAATTCACATGCCATTTTTATTCGCGCGAGAATAACTTCGAGCTGGAGGACTTACTGCCAAGAGAGATTATTAGGTCAGCCTTCGAAACCTCTTGCCAGCGACTAGGTCTTCAAGATTTTGCAAACGCAAACTTTGAAAACACGCGAGCGGTCTCAGCAATAATTAATGAATATCTAGGCAGGCAAAACATTACAAAAGACAACAAAAGTGAATTTGAAGAGCAATTCAAAACCGAGCTAGATAAAGCCACTGTCGCCCTACTTGATGAAGTTTCCAAAATCCAGGATATACACGAAAAATTTATTAGATTCAACGAAATATTTCCTTCCTATTCCCAAGCAATATCCAACTGGATAGTGAAAGTGCAAAAATGAGTCTTCGAAGGTATTTTAATTACTGTTTCAAGCAATTTCGCGTCTAAAAAAATTACAGGTTTAAATATTACCTTAAATCAAAAAATTAATGGGATTAGCTGGCGAAGTACTCAATTTCTTTTCGCTTTACAATTTAGCTACGATTCATCAAAATCAGCCCCCTTCCCTAAATGATTGCTTAAACCACTTTACAGGCAGGGGTGCAGAAGTTCAATTAAGAACGCTATTAGCTATAGTTAAGAAATTTGAGCATGAAGGATTTGTTTTAAAAATAGGGCAAAAAGGCAACGATCCTATATATGACTCCACGTATGTGGCTCAACATATTTCTAATGATTACCTAAAATATGGTGCTTACGACTTTTATTTTCAAGGATTTGCTTCAATTAGAGAATATTTTTCAAAATCTGTCTTGCCAATGGATGTTAGAAAAAGAAATGATGATCCAGACATTGGAACCTGCTTTGTAGTTGATTCTCACCAAATATTAACCGCAAGGCATTGCATAGAATCAAAGAATAATATCAAAATTTATGACCCTCACAGGCAATTAATAAAACCTGATTCAATTTGGGTTCCGTCTGACGGTAAGGATATTGCGCTCATAGAAATGAATTACTATAATTTTTCAGTTGTTCCAAAATTTTCAATTCAATACGGTCGAGTGTTAGATGAAGTCCTAACAATGGGTTACCCACCCATCCCAGGATTTGATTCGATAATTATTTCCGATTTGGCTCATATAGGTACATCCATCAAAGTATCTAAAGGAAGAATTATTGGCGAGGGAGATATGCTATTTGACCGCGAGAGCTACTTTCTCATAAACGCAAAGGTCAAAGGGGGCAACAGTGGGGGGCCAATAATAAATAACTTAGGATACGTGACGGGAATGTTAGTTAGTATTTCCTTAGATCCAGATGATCAAAAGAATCTGGATCATCTTGCATATGGTATAGCTGTGACAGGCACGCAAATCAATAATTTTCTAAAAAATGTTCGCTTGCAGAACGAAAAGGTACAAAAAATGCCTTTTTGTATCAATAAGAATGGATTTGCAACTTAAAAAGGTTTGTTTCTAAGGTCGGAACAACAAAAGTGACCGAAAGATGATCTAAGGATATACCCGCAGTTTTGATGAAGTCTCGGTAGTGTTCAGCGTGCACTGGATCCCATCATTTTCTTTAGGGATTTGGATCAGAGAGGAGCGAGACAAATATCTTAGTGAACCGGTAACTCGAAAGCAGTGTCCAGCAGAAAAACCATAGATAAAGGCAGTCTATAATATTGTAGTTGCCAACGGTCAATAGAGCAATTGTTCGATAATCTAAATATCTGGCGCCAAATGAAAAAGCTATAAGAAATAAGTTCAAAACTATAGCGTTCCTAAGATACGAAAGAAGCCTTGGATATAAGCCGCCTGTTCTTATGAACCGCATTCTCCGCGTGTCTATAGAATTAATAATTGTCAATATAGTCAACAAAAATCCCAGGAATGTGACCGAAAGCGAAAGAGCATTGTCACTTAATTTTCCAATCAAAATCGAAAAATTGATTACTTTCCTTTTCTCGCAGCAAATAATCACGCCGGCCAATACAACAGCCATAAAGATTGGATAACATTTCTCCCATATCACTTTTATTTTTTTCATTATCGTGAAGTGGCTTTAACTGCAAATCTTGACAAGCCGCTACTAATGTTACTATATTCTTCAATCGCTTTTGTTATAACGGCTTTTACCCTGCTCCTGTTATATGATCTCTGCTTTGCCATTATAAAAGTAAGTTTGACTTTATTGTTAATCAGATCTATAACCTTCTGATTGTCATCCTCATTTTCACGCCCCTTGATTTCTATTTTTGTCACATTATAATCTGTAGCCTTTCTAAGCAATAATTTTGCTATTCTTTTTACTACATTTTTGTTAAGTGAGGACTTCCCATATCCCGTTCCCAGATGCATTTTTAACACGCCTGATCCACTTTTATCTGCTAAGGACATTAGCTCTTTAAAAGTAGCCGAGTCGGAAGTGCTCGCAAATTGGCTTGCATTTACGGGTTTCGCGATTGAGATATCGAAATTGCTAATATGAGACAATCCATCTAGTTTATCAAATTCCTCAGGATCTATTACTATTCTGAAATCAATTTCTTTTGCTGTAGAATTTCTTTTAAAGAAATAAGCAATTCCGCTAGCGGAAATGCCATTCTGATTCACTTGAACGCCAATAAAATTGTTAGTAGGATCATAGAAGAAAGCTGTGTAGTATCCTAGACCCGCATCATTGTCTGAAAGTAAGTCTTCCGGCTCCTCGCCTAACTTAACCTTGGGTGGCAGCTCAGTAGTTTGATAAAGACAGAATGCGCCGTAGTAAACCCCTTGAGTTTGTCGGATTCGTTCATCGAGCGTAAATTGATTTCCGTTTCTGGCTAAAACCTGTAATGAATCAGGAAGATTCCTTAGTATATGTTCAAAGGATAAGGTTTCATCTGGATTTCGGATTGTTACATCTACTTGATAAAGAAAAAAGGTGTATGAAGCCATCGTTAGGGGTTTCCAATAAAGTTAATATAAATGCAAGAAATGAGTTGTTTGGCCATCGTAAGTGGAAACCATTAAGTTGGTAGCCAAATCGAGAGCACAATAATATCATTCTGGAGACTATTATAATTCAATATTCATTTTTCGTTTAAATTTAGTCACCCCTAACAAATGCATAATGAAACAACCCAAAATTGATTTGGGAAAGGAATACCTCCTTCCGCACGTTATACTAGTGGCCCTTCGCAAAACCGGAATTGCCGTAACAGGGCAAGCCGGAAATCGCGTTTCTTCTTTATCACATTGCCATCTTCCCCTCGATGTATTGATGCATCAAATTTCTAACGAAGATGGAAACTGGTATCGGTTGGACTCAGGTGATGTTGCACTGACAATTGAGGCTTTAAAAGCAAATGGAGACATTCAAATAATTGAGAACCCCATACCTATAAACATACTTAAAGAAGAAATAAGATTGACGGAAATGGGTCTCAGCACTCTAAGCAATAAGCTTTATTTGAAGCAATATTTCAATGAGTTACGCGAAGAGCGGATCTACAACTCTACTCTGCGAACTAACTTGATGATGATTTTTTTTACTTTAATTCTGGCAGTATCGGCCGGTATCGAGATATTTAAATTTTTTATGAAGAACTAATTAATTCAATCTTCGTTCGATCTCTTAACCTCAACTACATGGATTCTAATCTAGAAAAAGACCTCCCCGAATCTTCTGATCAGCCTGAAAATTCAATTTCAGAAAGAGAGCAATTAGAGCTTAAAAAACTTCATCTTGAAATTATTCAGTTAGAGGAATTTGGCGACAATCGTAGAAAAGAACGCATTATTTCAATTATAAGCAAAATTGCTGTTCCCGTTATTGTATCAGCAAGCACCATTATAATCTTATTCACCACAAATTTTTTTTCAGCGCAACGAGCGGAACTAAACGCAACAGTCCTCAACTTGAAACGTGACATCGCAGATTTCAGCGACAAAAAAGACTTACTACATAAACACAATGATTCGTTAATTATTGAAAGGAGCGCATTGCTTCAAAAAATATCAGTTTCCAAAATTGAAATATCCAAATTGACAAAAGATTTGGCAACACTAAATCTTGATAAAGAGAAACTATCCAGTACAATTCGAAAACTATCCCTTGAACGCGATAGCCTAAGATTTGAAATAAGGATTGCCAAGCGTTCTATTGGAATGCTTGGCAATCAGTTGAGGGATCAAATTAACGAAGATCTTCCCGATACGGTCTTATACTTAAAAGCACAAAACGATTCGCTTCGACGAGTAATTCTGCAATTGCAAAAAAATAATTAAGTTAGTTAAAAACACAATTCAATAATTTTCGACTTCACTGGAACAAGTCTTTCTGCAGATTGCGATTTTCATTTTAATATAGTTAAGGTTTATTCAATTGAAGTTAAGCAATCAAGAAAAAGTCGGATATCAACATCCGTCTTTAAACAGTTCAGTCGGAACAGTTTTCGAATTATTTCCTTTTGAAGCCGTGTCGTTACCCTCATGGGGAGGCACGGCGTTCAAGTTCATCCATGCATTCCCAATAGTGGCCATAGAAGTTTTTAAAGCCGTGGCTGAGGTTTTTAAGTTATTTGCTTAGCTTACGATAACTTGGGATAGCAAAACGTTCGATAAAGCTATGCCCAATCATGAGAAATCTATTGTCGTGATATTTTACCCCAAGAGAATAATAATCGCGACGAGAATCGGTGATAAATATGGATCAGTTTGGACCAGAACAGATCGTCTTACAATTTTGCAGGTCGAGGTATCAGATGAAGAGCTGGGAAATGTGGCCTTGCGACACCTGGAACTTTCAGTAATAAGGGAAATTCCAACTGAAGAGCATCGGGATTTGAGGGAGCGATATTGCAAATTGACAAAGTTTAAAACAGAGGGACAAGCAATGAAGGACTCGAAAATGGTATCGGTCTATTTAGCTAAGAATAAAATTCGGCTTGAGCCCAAAGAAAATAGATATTCTCAAGTCAGACGGCATTACTATGAATATCTTGGAATGCCAGAAGCGAAGTTTGAGATTGATTACCCCTGCACTCTTACGCAAATTGGCTTAGCATTACGGGAAGCATCGAAAAAGTGCTTAATAACCTGAATCAAAATTGCCTAAAATAAAACCCGCTGTTTAGCAGCGGGTTGGGGTGAGTGTAGTCCCGACAGGAATCGAACCTGTATCAAAAGTTTAGGAAACTTCTATTCTATCCATTGAACTACGGGACCATGATCTCGGATCAATCTTTACCTATCCGCCTTCGCTTTCAACCGCCAAAGCTTTAGCGACGGCGGTAAAGCTCCGGCGGACGAAGCGGGACCAATGGGCTTCGGGTCGCCTCCGCTTCGCTATGGCGACCAAAGTGGGCAGCAAAAGTAACATTTTTCCGCAGATCAGCCGGTTCATCCTTATCTTCATTACCTAAATCCATGCACATCATGAAGTTGCTCGCTGTCGTCGTTCTCGCCGCCCTCGCGCTAAACGCAAAGGCCCAGACCAAACCGCATTTCAACCATACCACCATCTACGTAACCGACCTGGCGCGGGCGTCGAAGTTCTATCATGAAGTGATGCAGCTCGACACCATTCCCGAGCCTTTTCACGATCACCACCATACCTGGTTCAACCTGGGCAACCACGGCGAGCTGCACGTCGTCAGCGGTGCTTCCGACGATATTCCCCACGATATCAATATCCACCTCGCTTTCTCTGTGCCCAATGTGCCGGCCTTCATGAAACACCTCGACAAGTACAGCGTCCGCTACGGCAACTGGGCGGGCGATTACCGGGTTATCCAGCCCCGCCCCGATAAAGTGAGCCAGATCTATTTCCAGGACCCAGACGGCTACTGGATTGAGGTTAACGACGATCGGTTCTAGACCGTCAAAACACGGTGCCGACAAGGGTGCAAAGGAGTTACCTTTACAGCAAAGCAGGAAACGATGTACCAGGGCGCGCTTGTAAATGAGGCAGAGTTTGTTAAGGGAAATACGCTGTTGGTAAAATTTACCGACGGGGTGTCAAGAGAAATTGATTTTTCTAAATTCCTGAATGCCAGCAGCACCCCAAAGTATCTAAAGGAGTATAAAAAAGAAAGTAAGTTCAGGAACTTTCGGATCGAAAATGGCAACCTGGTTTGGGGTAAAGACTGGGACCTGATTTTCCCCATTCCCCAATTATATAAAGGGGAAATATTATTAATTGCTTCCAAAGACTGACTAACGGTTTTCTAAACCCGGCGGTCGAACCGCCTTCGCGGCCCAAGGGCCGCTTCGGCGGTCGAGGCTCCTTCGCGGCCCAGGGGCCGCTTCGGCGCCCAAAGAGAAACTTCACCTATCTTTGCCCTCCCAAAAAAAGGATATGAAGTTATACAGCTTCCTCATCAAATACCGCCTCTACATCGGCGTGTTCCTCATCGCGCTCGGAGTCGTCACCAATATTTACAGCAGCTTCTGGCCTGCTTTCCTCCTCTACCTGGTGGGCGTCATCCTCATTTTCGGCCATTTCTTTTTCGGCCCCCTCCGGCTCATCCAGGAGCACATGGAAGCGGGCGATATGGAAGGCGCGGAGAAGGTATTAGCCACCATTAAGTTCCCCGGCCTGCTCTACAAGCCCATCCGCTCGGTCTACTACACCCTCAAGGGCAATATCGCCATGATGAAGCAGGATTTCGATAGCGCAGAGAAGAATATGAAGAAGGGGCTCGACCTCGGCATGCCCATGAAGGAAGCCGAAGGCGCCAGCCTGCTCCAAATGGGCATGCTCGCCATGCAGAAGAACGACCTGCGCAAGGCCGAAAGCAATATCCGCTCAGCCCTGCAGAAAGGCCTGCCCGACAAGGAAAACCAGGCCGCGGCCTACCTGCAGCTTTGCTCCATCATGATGACGAAACGCGAGTTCCGCTCGGCCAAAGAGTTCTTCCGCAAGGCCAAGAACCTCAAGCCCACCACGCCGCAGATCGTAGACCAGATCAAGCAGATCGAAAAGTATATTTCCAGAATTCCGGGTTAAGCCATACGGGCTTTCACCATGCGCCCGAGCAGGGCAAAGGAGTAGTCTCTTTTTTCCAGGAAGTTGAAGTCCCCGTAGCGCTCCTGGTTCTCCGCGTTCGCCAGGTCGCGCTGGCTCGAAAAGAGCACCACGAAGATGGAAGGGTCGTGCCGCCGGATCTGCTCCAGCGTTTCGAGCCCGTTGATCTGACCCTCCAGGTTATAGTCCAGCACCACGATGGAAGGGTTCAGATCAAGCCCCGCAATACAGTCCTCCCCCGTCGTAAAGAAGTAGATCTTCCCGCCCAGGCTTTCCAGCTCCCGGGCAATCAGCTGTTGGTTCATTAAATTGTCCTCGACGATAAAGATGGTCGGGCGCTGCTGCAGGTACATAGGTTCTTCTTTTGAATAAACCTAAGGTTCGAAAAGGATGCCGCTTTTTCGACCCCTCCATAGGCCCTGAAGCCCAGTCCATTATAATTTGACTAAGTGTTTTTCCCATTCCCGGAATGGGAAGGATCAGAGCGGGAATGGGAATCTACGATGATAATTGTCAAACGGGATTTTTAGCGCATGGGGGCTAATTCAGGCTTGCGCGGAGCTGTACAATGCAGCGGGAGATCGTGCTTTCCACATGGTTCACCAGGCCGGGCAGTTCGTTCAGGTTGGCCTGGGCCTTGGCGTCGGTTTCCACTTTGCGAATGTCGCCGTGGATGCTTTTGATGCCCATGGAGTCGACGGTAGATTTCAGCTTATGCGCCAGCTTGGCCACCTGTTCCCAGTTGCCGGCCGTGGTGGCTTCCACCAGTTCTTTTACGTTCTGGGGAACCGTATCGATAAAGAGCAGTACCATTTTCCGGATGAACGTGGGGTCGCCGCCGGAAACGTTTTTAATGAGGGTCAGGTCGTAGAGCATAGCGGTATCGGCAATCGTTTCTTTTTTCTTTTTGGCATTGCTGAGGATGGCGCTGAGCAGCAGTCCCTCGTCGAAGGGCTTGGCCAGGAAATCGTCCATCCCCGCCCGCTGGTAGCGCACCAGGTCGTCGGCATGCACGTTAGCGGTGAGCGCAATGATGGGTATGGCCGAGATCACGGGGTCGGCCAGGCGCCGTATATGCTGCGTCGCTTCTATGCCGTCCATCTCGGGCATCTGCACGTCCATTAAAATACAGTCGAAATGCTGGCGCTTCAGCAGGTCGAGCGCCTCGGAACCGTTGTTGGCGATCACCACGGCGGCGCCGCTCGATTCGAGAATGTGCCGGGTCAGGTGCTGGTTCAGTTCCACATCCTCCGCCACTAAGATCGTTTTTCCAAGCAGCCGCTTCTCTGACCGGGTATTTTGCATAGGTGGTCTATTCCGGGTTAATGGGGTACCCGCTACTTATTCCTGAGCTCACCGTTCTGGATCATCCGGTAAATGGTCGATTTGCCGATGTCGAGCTTCCGCGCCACCAGCAGCACGTCCTTGTTGTATTTGTCGAGGTAGTGCTGGATGATCTGGCTCTCGAATTCCTTCAGCGTCGTTTCCCGGTTCAGCAGGTCGCTGATGCTCGTCGTGGTGTTCAGGGTAATATGTTCGGGCAGTATGGTTTCGCCGTCGCTCATCACCACCGCCAGCTCCATGATCGATTTCAGCTCGCGCACGTTGCCGGGGAAGGGATAGCCCGACAGTTTCTGCTGGGCTTCGGGCGAAATATTCTTTTTGTTGATCTTGTTCTCGCGACAGAAATTGTCGACAAAGCTCTTGGCCAGCACCGCGATATCGGTCCCGCGTTCGCGCAGGGGCGGCAGCTGGATGGGCAGGCCTACCAAACGGTAATACAGGTCTTCCCGGAAAGTTTTGTTCTTTACTTCTTCCAGTAAATTCTTATGCGTGGCCACGATGATGCGCACGTTGATCGGCAATACCGAGTTGCCGCCAATTCTCGTGATCTCTCTTTCCTGCAGCACGCGCAGCAGCTTGGCCTGGAGGTTGATGTCCATCTCCCCGATCTCGTCTAAGAAGAGCGTGCCCTTGTCGGCCTCTTCGAATTTACCGATACGGCGGGTGACGGCGCCGGTGAAAGATCCCTTCTCATGACCGAAGAGCTCGCTTTCGAGCAGCTCTCTCGGAATGGCAGCCACGTTCACGGCCACAAAGGGTTGCTTATGTCTTTCGGAATTATAGTGAATGGCCTTGGCCACGAGCTCCTTCCCGGAACCCGTTTCGCCGGCGATCGACACGGTGATATTGGTCTTCGACGCTTTCTCGATCATCGCGAACACTTTCTCCATGGGTTCGCTCTTGCCGATGATGATCTGGGAGAAATCGTACTTGCGGCCCACCTGGCTTTTGAGGCTTTCCACTTCTTCCTTGAGGTTGCGGATCTCGCGCAGGTGGAGAATGCTGTTCCAGAGGCGCTCCTTGGTATCGTCGTCTTTCACGATATAATCGAAGGCGCCGTTCTTGAGCAGGTTGATGGCCGTGGCCACGTCTTCCTGCCCGGAGATAATGATGACCCGGATGTCGGGATTGAATTCTTTGATCTTGCGGAGCACTTCGGTTCCGTCGCTGTCCGGCAGGGAGTAGTCGAGGGTAACTACATCCGGCACTTCATGAAGCTTCGAGAAGAAATCAGCGGGTGATTCAAATCGTTTAACTTCATATTCCGGATTCAGTGAAAGATAGTGTTCCAGCATGGAGCCGTACCACAAATCGTCTTCAACAATGAACACTTTGAACGATTGGGGGTTCTTCATAATTACGGAGTATATCGGATTTTAACCGTTCTATAACGCTAAAAAGACGGGAATAATATTCCGGTTTTAAGAAAGTTTCCGGTTTTTGAATATTTTTTTCTCACATACATCCATGGATCAGAACGAAGTATTTCGAAATCTATATCAACGCCTTAACGCGCAGCAGCGGCGCGCGGTCGACACGCTCGACGGACCCGTGATGGTGATTGCCGGTCCCGGTACGGGAAAAACGCAGATTCTCTCCGCGCGTATCGGAAAAATACTAACGGAGACTGACACAGAGCCCGGAAATATACTATGCCTCACCTACACCGATGCCGGCGCCGTGGCTATGCGCCGTCGTCTCATCTCTTTTATCGGCCCCGACGCCTATAAGGTGAATATCTACACCTTTCATGCTTTCTGCAACGACATCATCCAGGATAATCTCGCGCATTTCGAGAAGTCGAGCCTCGATCCCGTGTCCGAACTCGAGCAGATCGAGTTCTTAAAACAACTGATCGACAGCTTTCCGAAGAACCATCCCCTGAAACGCTTTCGCAGCGATGCCTATTATGAAGTGGGCAACCTGCGCTCGCTCTTCAGCACGATGAAACGCGAAGGCTGGACGCCTGCTTTCATCAACGAGCGGATCGACGAATACCTCGCGAGGATACAGGACGATGAGAAATATGTTTACAAGAAGAGCGGCCCGGGATATAAGAAAGGCGATAAGAAACAGCATGAGCTCGACGAACAGAGAACGCGCATGGAGAAACTGCGCGCCGCGGCCAACGAGTTCGACCGCTTCCAGCAGATCATGCGGCATAAGAACCGCTACGATTTCGACGATATGATCAACTGGGTGATCCGCGCTTTCTCGGAGAACGAGCAACTGCTCCGCCGCTACCAGGAGAAGTATCAATATATTTTAGTAGACGAATACCAGGATACCAGCGGCACGCAGAACCGCCTGGTGGAGATCCTGATCAATTTCTGGGAGAAGCCCAACATTTTCGTGGTAGGCGACGACGACCAGAGCATCTATCGATTCCAGGGCG
The DNA here is from genome assembly GCA_035548895.1 of Puia sp. GTDB lineage: Bacteria > Bacteroidota > Bacteroidia > Chitinophagales > Chitinophagaceae > Puia. Next base: position 22,046 of record DASZRP010000291.1, read on the forward strand.
CCAATATGGACAACCTCATCAATTTCTCCAACCACTATGCGCGCGACCTGCTCACCGTAGTGCTCACCAACAACTACCGCTCCACCCAGCCCATTCTCGACCTCTCCAAGGCCCTGATCTCGCGCAACAGCGAGCGCCTCGTGAACAAGATCGAAGGGCTGAGCAAAGAATTGTTAGCCTCCCGCGAGGGTATTCCCGCCGCGGTTTCTTTACCGGTGATCCGGGAATACGATACCGAGCGCTCCGAGATGATCGACATCGTAATGCAGGTGGAGCAATTGATCAAAGCGGGGGTTGAACCGGGGCGGATCGGCATCATTTACAAAGAGAACCGCTATGGCGAGGAACTGCTGCGGCTTTTCAAGCTGAAGCAGGTCCCGGTCTACAGCCGTCGCAGCGTGAACCTGCTGAACGACCCCCTGGTGCAGCAGATCCTGCTCATCCTGAATTATCTCTGCACCGAGCACGATATCCCCTTCAGCGGCGACGAGATGCTCTTCGAGATCCTCCACGCCGAATGGTTCCGCATTCCGCCCATCGAGATCGCCAACCTCACCACCGAAGTGGCGAAATTGCAATACACGGCGCAGGAGACTTCCTTACGGAAATGGTTATACGATAAAAGCAATCGTCCCGCACGCGATCTCTTTTCCCAACCGGTTCATCCCCAGCTCGCGGCGGCCAGTCAGGTCATTGAGACCCTGATCGGCCGCGTATCCAATACCACCCTGCAGTCGCTCGTGGAATGCATCTTCCGCGAAACGGGCATGCTGAACGAAGTGATGGTAAGCCCCCGTAAGCTCGAAATGCTGCAGGTGATCACGGCCTTTTTCGATTTCGTGAAGGAAGAAACTCGTCGCCGGCCCTCGCTCAACCTGAAGGAGCTGGTGACCCACCTCGAGCTGATGGTGCAGGAGGACCTGTCCATTCCGTTAATCGAAGTGAGCGGCCGCACGGATTCGGTGAACCTGATGACTGCCCACGGCTCCAAGGGGTTGGAATTCGAGTATGTCTTCTTTGCCGGCGCCGTGGCCCACTACTGGGAGAAGAAGCGCAAGCCCGGCGGCGGTTTCCAGTTTCCCGACACGCTGTTCGTTTCGCACGACGCGGACGCCGACCAGGAAGAGCTGCGCCGTTTGTTCTATGTCGCCCTCACCCGCGCCGAGATGCATCTCTATATTTCTTATTTCCGCTTCCGCGACGACGGCAAGGATGCCGAGCCTTCCGTGTTCATCGAAGAGATCCGCTCTGGTTTTGAGCTCGAAACGGAAAAGCCCGTACTCTCGCCAGAAGCGATCGCCGCTTTCCAGTTATGGTTATTGCAGGGAGAAAGACCGCCGGAGATCGAACACATGGAATACGATTTCGTGCAGCGCCTGCTCGAGAATTTCCAGATGAACGTGACGGCATTGAATAACTACCTGAAATGCCCGCTGGAGTTCTACTACCGCAACCTCCTGCGCATCCCTTCGCCGAAGAACGAGAATACTGAATTCGGTTCAGCCGTACACTATGCCCTCGAGCAATTGTTCCGCAATATGCAGGAGAATGGCAACCGCTTTCCCGAGCTCTCTTTTTTCCTCGACGCCTTCGACTGGTACATGCACCGGCACCGCGAGAGCTTCACGCCCGAGCAGTTCGCCCGGCGGATGGACTACGGCCATATCATGCTGCCCGACTACTATAATAAGTATCTCCCCACCTGGAACCGTATCGTGAGCATCGAACGCTCGGTGCGCAACGTGGCGGTGCAGGGCGTGCCGCTGAAGGGCAAGATCGACAAGCTCGAGTTCGACGGCAAGCTGGTGAACCTGGTGGACTACAAGACCGGCAACCCGGAGAACGGGAAGAAGAAGCTGGTACGTCCCAGCGAGAAGGAACCGAACGGCGGCGATTACTGGCGGCAGGCCGTGTTCTATAAAATGCTGATCGATCAGCAGGGTCAGCGCGACTGGCAGGTAGTGAGCGCCGAGTTCGATTTCGTAGAGCCCGACAGCAAGAAGAATTTCCATAAAGTGCGCCTGCAGATCATGCCGGAAGATACGGTCACCGTCACCCAGCAGATCCGCTCCGTGTGGGACAAGATCCAGCAGCACGATTTCTATACCGGCTGCGGCAAGGAGGACTGCCACTGGTGCCGGTTTGTGAAGACGAATAGGTTGGATGTTGCTTTGGAGGAAGAAGAGATGACAGATGATAGATGACAGATGACAGTTGGTTGACGGTTAACGGTAGGCGGTTGACGGCCTTGCCCGCCGAAGCCCTGATAGATGACAGATGGCGGATGACAGATGACAGTGCTTATAAAATCATAAATCTTTATAAATACGACGGCGGTCGACTAAGTTTGCACGGTGAAAAAAGCGTTGCGTCTCTTCTTTTCCCTCGTCGTGGCGGCCCTTTTCTTTTGCTGGCTTCCGGGCCTTACCGGCTGTGCCAATATGATCCCGCCCACCGGCGGCCCCAAGGATACCCTTCCCCCCGTGCTTTTGGCGGCGCAACCACAATTGAATACCCTGCATTTCGAGGGCAATAAGATCGTGTTCACCTTCGATGAGTATGTCGACCTGAAAGACGCGCGCAAGGAACTGATCACACTTCCCGTGCCGAAGATCGAGCCTACGGTGGAGTTCAAACTGAAGACGGTGACCGTACACCTCAAAGACACGCTCAAGCCCAATACTACCTATTCCCTCGATTTCGGCAACGCCCTCCGCGATAATAACGAGGGCAATATACTCAGGCATTTCACTTATACTTTTTCCACGGGCAGCTATATCGATTCCCTCCAGCTCACCGGCACTGTGACCATGGCCTTCAGCGGCAAGGCCGACAGCACCCTGATCGTGATGCTGCACAGCGACCTCGACGATTCGGCCGTGGCCAAGCACCGCCCCCATTATATCACCCGCCTCGACAGCCTGGGCAATTACCGGTTCACCCATCTCGCGCCCGGCACCTACGCCCTCTATGCGCTGAAGGATGAGTCGGGCACGCATGAGTACACGACGAAGGCGCAGATCTTCGCCTTCGCCGACAGTTTCATCGTGCTGAAGGAAAACGCGCAGGCCCCACACCTCTACGCCTACCAGGATACGAGCCAGCAGAAAACAGCCCGCAAGCCTCTGCTGAATCCGCCGCCGCCCAAGCCGAAGAAAGAAGACAAGGACAAACCCAAGAAGCTGCTGGTCTCCGCCAACCTCGCCAGTGGTGGCAAGCTCGACCTGCACGATCAGTTCCAGTTCCTCTTCCAGGTGCCCATTAAATATTTCGACTCGACGAAAGTGCAGTTCCTGAAAGACAGCTTCGTGAATATTCCTGCCGACCGCTATCATTTCGAAGAGGACACGACGGCAAAGAAAGTGACCCTGGTCTACAGTTGGACGCCCGATACCAAGTACCAGTTGATCCTGCAAAAGGATTTTGCCCAGGATACGCTGGGGCAGGAGTTGCTGAGGATCGATACGGTGGCCTTCTCGACCAAGCGGGAGGAAGACTATGGCAACCTGCGGCTGCGCTTCAAGGGGCTCGACCTGAACCGTCATCCCGTCCTCCTTTTCATGCAGAGCGGCAAGATCATATTGAGCCATCCCTTCGGCCGGAGCCTGCGCTACGAGAACAAGCTTTTCAACCCCGGCGATTACGACCTCGCCATCCTCTACGACGACAACGAGAACGGCGTTTGGGATCCCGGCGATTTCTTCAAGCACCGCCAGCCGGAGACGGTAACACAGATCAAAAGGAAGCTGACGGTGAAGGCCAACTGGGACAATGAAGTGGATATTAGTTTGTAATTTTGCCCGATGCAGTTTTCTTCGGCTCTGTTGGAATCGGCGGTGAACGAATTCGCCAAACTGCCCGGTATCGGGAAGAAGACCGCCCTGCGGCTGGTGCTCCATCTCCTTCGCCAGGAACCCGCCGCCGCGAAGGCTTTCGGAGAGGTTATTCTGAAGATGCGCCAGGAGATCCGCTTCTGCCAGCGCTGTCATAATGTGGCCGATGCCGATATCTGTTCCATCTGTTCCAACTCGATGCGCCGCCAGGATATGATCTGCGTGGTGGAGACCGTGCGCGACGTGATCGCCATCGAAAGCACGCAGCAGTTCAGCGGCACTTATCATGTGTTAGGCGGCACCATCTCTCCGTTAGACGGGATCGGTCCCGATCAATTGGCCATTGCTTCGCTGGTAGACCGGGTGCAGAAGGAATCCATTGCCGAGATCATCTTTGCCCTCAGCCCGAATATACAGGGGGATACCACCATCTACTATATCCAGAAAAAACTGGGCCCATCCCAGGTGAAAATCACCACCATCTCAAGGGGTATATCCTTTGGCGGTGAACTCGAATACGCGGATGAGCTGACGTTGGGACGGTCTATCAGTGGCCGATTACCGGTGGAGAGCTATATGGGTTAATTTGAAAATTTGATAATTTGAAGATTTGAAAATGGGGGGGCAAATTTGAGAATTTGGAAATTTGAAAATCCAGGTGCAGCATAGAAATCATTATCAAATTTTCAAACTTTCAAATTATCAAATTGGCGCTCGGCTTTTTCAAAATAAGGCGTATCTTTGCGCCTCAGGCAGATTTGTTTATTGTTCGGCCTGGCGAAGCAGACTAAACTGAACTAATAAACGCTGGAGGTCTTCTTTTAATCTTCCCCCGTTTTCAGTCACACTACTTTGCCGGCTGTCTTTAGATCCTGTCTGGTTAAATATCAGCAAGATGGAAAATATTAAACAGGCGCTCGACCGCCGTATCCTCGTGATCGACGGAGCGATGGGCACCATGATCCAGCGATATAAGCTGACCGAGGCCGATTACCGCGGCGAGCGGTTCAAAGACTGGCCCTACGACGTGAAGGGGAATAACGACCTGCTGTCCCTCACCCGCCCCGATGTGATCAAAGCTATTCATAAGGAATACCTGGAAGCCGGCGCGGATATTATCGAGACGAACACTTTCAGCAGCACCGCCATCGCCCAGGCCGACTATCACATGGAAGCGCTGGCTTATGAGTTGAATGTCGCCTCGGCAAAACTGGCCAGGGAGGCAATCGATGAATTCAACAACGACCTGTCATCTGTCATCCGTCATCCGTCATCCACCCCAGCGGGCGAAGCCGTCAACCAACTGTCATCTGTCATCCGTCATCCGTCATCCACCCCAGCGGGCGAAGCCGCCAACCAACTGTCATCTGTCATCCGTCATCCGTCATCTAAATATGTTGCTGGCGCCATCGGCCCGATGAACAAAACTCTCTCACTCTCGCCCGACGTGAACAACCCGGGCTTCCGTTCCGTGCATTTCGACGAAGTGGCGAATGCTTACTATGAGCAGGTGAAGGGATTGGTGGATGGCGGCGTTGATCTGCTGCTCATCGAGACCATCTTCGATACCCTGAATGCCAAGGCGGCGATCTACGCCATCAAGAAATATTTCCGCGATACGAAAAAGCCCGAGCTGCCGATCATGATCAGCGGCACCATCACCGATGCGAGCGGTCGCACGTTAAGCGGACAGACCCTGGAGGCTTTTTATACTTCGGTTGCTCACGCCCGTCCTTTAAGTGTTGGCCTGAATTGTGCACTGGGAGCAGCGGAAATGCGTCCGCATATCGAAGAGCTTTCGAAGATCGCGGCCTGCTATACTTCGGCCTATCCCAATGCCGGTCTGCCCAACTCGATGGGCGGCTACGACGAGGAGCCGGCCGAAACGGCCCATTTCCTGGAAGAATGGGCAAAGGAAGGATTCGTGAATATTGTCGGTGGTTGTTGCGGCACCACCCCCGATCATATCCGGCATATTGCCGAAGCCGTGAAAAAAATTCAACCCAGAGAGCTGCCGGTCCTGGCCGAGACAGCTTAACCCGATTATGGAAGAACATATCATCAGACCCTGGCTTCGCTTATCCGGCCTCGAACCTTTAGTGGTTCGCCCGGAATCGAATTTTGTGAATATTGGTGAACGCACCAATATCACCGGCTCCAAGAAATTCGCAAGGCTGATCCGGGAGAATAAATATGAAGAGGCGCTGAGCGTTGCCCGCCAGCAGGTAGAGAACGGAGCGCAGGTCCTCGATGTGAATATGGACGACGCCCTGCTCGACGGCGAGAAGGCGATGACCACCTTCCTCAACCTCGTGCAGAGCGAGCCCGATATCGCGAAGATCCCGATCATGATCGATTCTTCGAAGTTCAACATCATCGAGGCGGGACTGAAATGCGTGCAGGGCAAGTGCATCGTGAATTCCATCTCCATGAAAGAAGGCGTGGAGAAATTCAAGGACCAGGCCATCATCTGTAAGAGTTTTGGTGCGGCGGTCGTGGTGATGGCTTTCGATGAGAAAGGACAGGCCGATACGAAGGAGCGCAAAGTAGAGATCTCCAAGCGCGCTTATCATATTCTGGTCGACGAACTGGGTTTCGATCCGCAGGATATTATTTTCGACCTCAACATCTTCGCCATCGCCACCGGCCTCGAAGAGCATAATAATTACGCCGTCGATTTCATCGAAGCCCTTGGTGAATTGCACGCGCTCTTTCCCTTAGTGAAATTCAGCGGCGGTGTGAGCAATCTCTCTTTCTCCTTCCGCGGCAACGAGCCCGTGCGGGAAGCCATGCACAGCGTCTTTCTCTTTTATGCTATCAAATCAGGGCTGGGCATGGGGATCGTGAATGCAGGCCAGCTCGTCGTATACGACGAGATCGAGCCCGAGCTGCGCAAGCTCTGCGAAGATGTGATCCTCAACCGCAACAACGATAATAACGAAGCTACCGATAAGCTGTTGGCCTTTGCGGAAACGGTGAAGGCCAAGGGCAAGGAAGAAAAGAAGGATGAGGAATGGCGGAAAACCAGCGTGGAAGAAAGACTGAAGCACGCCCTCGTGAACGGCATCACCGATTATATCGATGGGGATACTGAAGAGGCAAGACAAAAATATCCCAAGCCATTAGACGTGATCGAAGGGCCGCTGATGGACGGCATGAACGTGGTCGGCGATCTCTTCGGCAGCGGCAAGATGTTCCTGCCGCAGGTAGTGAAGAGCGCGCGCGTGATGAAGAAGTCCGTCGCCGTGCTCACCCCTTATATCGAACAGGAAAAGCTCGAGAAACTCAAGCAGCGCAAGACGGTTGAAGACGCGGGCGGCATGGTGGAGGAAAAAGGCGCGGCCAGGATCCTGCTCGCCACCGTGAAAGGAGACGTGCACGATATCGGTAAGAATATCGTCGGCGTGGTGCTGGGCTGCAACGGATACGACATCATCGACCTCGGCGTGATGGTGCCGGCGGAAAAGATACTCGACACCGCCATCAAAGAGAAGGTGGATATCGTCGGCCTGAGCGGGCTCATCACGCCTTCCTTAGACGAGATGGTGCATGTGGCACGCGAAATGAAACGCCGCAATTTCGAACTGCCCCTGCTGATCGGCGGGGCCACCACGTCTCGCATGCATACCGCCGTGCGCATCGCGCCGGAATACGATCACGGCGTGGTGCACGTGCTCGACGCTTCACGCAGCGTGACCGTTGCCGGCAATCTCCTGAACGAGAACCAGAAGTCGTCCTTCCTAGATAATATCAGCAAAGAATATCAAAAGCTGAGCACCGATTTCGCGGGCAAGAAATCGGCGAAACAATTGCTTCCCTTTGCCGAGGCGCAGAAAAATAAAACGCCGATCGACTGGTCTTCTATTGAACCGGTGAAGCCATCGCTGCTTGGCGTGAAAGTGTTCGACAATACCCAGCTGGAAGAACTTATTGAATTCATCGACTGGCAGCCCTTCTTCATTGCCTGGGAGATCCATGGCAAATTCCCCGACCTGCTTTCGGATGCGACGATCGGCGAAGCGGCGACTAAATTATTTGCCGATGCGCAGAAGCTGCTCGACAAGATCGTGAAGGAAAAATGGCTGAAGCCCTGGGGATGCATCGGCATCTGGCCGGCCAATGCCGTCTGTTCCGATACCGTGGAGATCCGTCCTTCGGATCATGCCCCGGTTCACCTCGAATTCCTTCGCCAGCAATCGAAGAAAGCGGCGGGACAGCCTAATATTTCGCTGGCCGATTTCATCATGCCACAATCAGAAGGTCGCACAGATTATATCGGCGCCTTCACCGTCACCATCCAGGGCATTGAACCGCATATCGAGCGGTTCATCGCCGACCAGGACGATTACAACAAGATCATCCTGCAGGCCCTCGCCGACCGGCTGGCGGAAGCTTACGCGGAAATGCTGCACAAGAAGGTGCGCACGGAATACTGGGGCTATGCGAAAACCGAGCGACTGGATAACGATCAGCTCATCAAGGAAGAGTACAAAGGGATTCGTCCGGCCCCGGGCTATCCCGCCTGTCCGGATCATACGGAAAAATACAAGCTCTTTTCCCTGCTTGGCGGGCAGGCCAATACGGGCATCGAGCTCACAGAATCCCTGGCTATGTATCCCGCTTCGTCTGTCTGCGGCTGGTATTTCGCCAACCCCGAAAGCAAATACTTCGGTGTGGGCAAGATCAACAAGGAGCAGGTGACCGACTACGCTAAAAGAAAGGGGATGGAGATTGCCGAAGTGGAGCGCTGGCTCAGGCCCGTGCTCGACTATAATGCCTGATTGGTGAATAAGCGGTTAAGCTGCCTTTCCCTGCTGCATTTTGTTTACCTTTGTGCGATTTTTTTAAAAAACGCCACCCTCTTATGACAAGACATAAAAGCCGGATGCGGGGATTGATCCTGCTCGTCATGGCCATTCCTGTTTTTAGCCTTGCTCAGACCTCAACGTCAACAACGCCACCGAAGAAGAAGCAGCGGAAAGGAGAGCTCTATCTTTCCTGGGGTTATAATACCGAATGGTACACCCACAGCAACGTGCATATTGAACAGGGAGACCTGGGGAATAATTTCACTTTCCGCAATATCAGCGGCCACGATCACCGGGGCTGGGATGAAGGCCTGTTCAGCAAAGCGCTTTCGATTCCGCAGTACAATTACCGCCTTGGCTATATTTTCGACACAAAGAAAGGCCTTGGCTTCGAGATCAACTTCGACCATACCAAGTTCATCTTCGCCGACAATCAGATGGTGCACATCACCGGTACGATGAATAATAAATCGTACGACGGCCACGTGCTGTTCAAAGACAACAGCGAGGTGCCGGGCGCAGACAGCAGCTCCTATTACTATCTCAATAACGGCGCAAATTTCCTGCTCTTCAATATCGTGAAGCGCTGGACCCTGCTCGAGAATAAAAAGCAAACGATCCGCATCGACGGGTTCGGCAAAGCAGGGATTGGTCCGGTGATTCCGCACGTGCAGAACAAGTTCTTCGATCAGCCGGAAAACGATCAGCATTTTCAGGTGGGCGGATGGAATATCGGCGTGGAAGGCGCCATCCGGGCTACTTTCTTCCGGTACGCCTATCTTGAGTACACCAACAAGCTCGACTATGCGCGTTATTCCGGCCTGCGCATTTACAAAGGCACGGCCAAACAGGCTTTCGGCACTTACGAGATGATCCTGAACCTCGGCGTCTGCATTCCGATGGGGAAAATAATAGATTGATCAGCGCAGCGGATTCGGCATTCCTTTTTCGAAGAGCCACCAAAACCGCTTCCGCTTTTTGTGGATGTCGTAGTTGGTCTCGATATAGCGCTGGATATGGCGGATGGCTTCGTCGACACTGTCGGTGAAGAGCACCAGCTCGAGATCCGCTTCGGAAATCGTCCCTTCTCTTTTCATGAGCTCGATGGTATCCATGAGCGGCCTATAGAATTCCTTTCCAAAAAGCACCATCGGGAATTGGGTGATCGATTTGGTTTGAATGAGCGTGAGCGTGCTGAAGAATTCATCCATAGTACCGAAGCCGCCGGGCATCACGATGAAAGCGTAGGAATATTTCAGCATCATCGCCTTGCGTATGAAGAAGTATTCGAAGGTGATCCATTTGTGCATGTAGCGGTTCGGCTGTTGTTCGAAGGGCAGCTGTATATTGCAGCCCACGGAAGCACCGCCATTTTCGAAGGCGCCGCGGTTCGCCGCTTCCATGATGCCGGGGCCGCCGCCCGTCATCACGGTAAAGCCCAGTTCCGATATGCGCCTGCCGATCTCGCGGGCCCGGGCGTAGTAAGGATGATCTTCTTTGAACCGGGCTGAACCGAAGACGGTAATGCAGGGGCCGACGAAATAGAGTCCGCGGTTGCCTTTTACGACCTGCCAGAATACTTTCACGGCGAAACGGAGTTCAAATCCCCGGCTTTGGGGTCCTTCGAGATAAAGGGGCTGTTTGGATGAAATGACGGGCTGCTGCTCGGTAGTCGGCATGGCTTTGCTGAAAAGATTAAATTGCGTGTCGAATTTAATGCAATTCACTATATGGGATCGCTTCGCATCGCAACTTATAATGTTAATGGCATCCGGGCCGCCATGAAGAAGGGCCTGGTAGACTGGCTGAAAACGGATCCGGCCGATGTGATCTGCGTGCAGGAAACCAAAGCGCATAAAGACAGTGTGGCGCATGAAGAGATTACCGGTCTTGGTTATTACGATTACTGGTTCAGCGCGCAGAAGAAAGGATATAGCGGCGTCGCCGTGTTCACCAAAATACTTCCCGATCATGTTGTTTACGGCAGCGGCCACCAGGTGAGCGATGAAGAAGGCCGCGTGATCCAGATGGATTTCGGCGATATCCGGCTCATCAATGCTTATTTTCCTTCGGGCACTTCGGGCGAAGAGCGTCAGGGTTTCAAGTACAAATGGCTGGATGAGTTTTTCATTTATCTCAAGGAGCTGAAGCAGTCGCATCCCCGGCTGATCCTCTGCGGCGACTATAATATCGCACATAAAGAGATCGATATTCACGATCCCAAGGGCAATAAGAATTCATCGGGATTCCTGCCTGCGGAGCGCGCCTGGATGGATTCTTTCTTTTCGAGCGGATGGACCGACAGCTTCCGCAGCCTGCATCCCGAGCCGCACCGCTACAGCTGGTGGAGCCAGCGCTTTCCTTCCGTGCGACTGAACAACAAGGGATGGCGCATCGATTACATTAATGTGACCGACAATCTCTCGAACCGCATCCTGAAAGCGGATATCTACCCCGACGTGAAGCAAAGCGATCATTGTCCCGTGTACCTGGAGCTGAAATCATGATCCTCTACAATATCACGACCAAGATCGCTCCACATTTTGCGAAGGCCTGGCTAACCTGGCAGCGGGAAGAACAGATGCCGGAGATCCTGGCCACGGGCCTGTTCGAGAGTTACCAGATCTTTCGCCTGATGGACCAGGACGATGCCGATGGGTTGACTTTTGTCATTCAATTAAAAACTTCCGATCCGAAGGCCTTCGAGACTTTCTCGAAACGGCATGAACCGTTGTTCAGGCAGAAAGCGGCGAAGAAATGGGGATCGCATTATGCCGCTTTCCACAGCGCTATGCAGCTTGTGCAATAATTGTGGAAAATAATGATCGCTGAAACCCTTGCCTGCATTGGTCTCTATGGGTTTTATTCACCTAAAAATATTTTGCTGCATATAAAAAGCGGGTATATTTGTTATGCATAAAAAATTACATCATGAACAAAGCTGAATTAATTGCAAAGATTGCAGACGACGCAGGCATTACAAAGACTCAGGCGAACGAAGCATTAGATTCTTTCATCGAAGCAGTAGCCAAAACATTGAAGGGTGGGGGGAAAGTTACCCTGGTTGGATTCGGAACTTTCTCTGTTTCCAAGCGGTCGGCACGCAACGGACGTAACCCGCAGACTGGCGCCGTTATAAAGATCAAGGCGAAAAAAGTAGCCAAGTTCAAAGCAGGCAAGGAACTGTCTGCCAAATTATAATTGGAGAGCAGCTACCGCATGCAGGGCCCCGGCAACGATTCGATGCCGGGGCTTTTGTTTTTTTCGGATATTTGACGCCACAAAAATCAATACCATGGGTAAAGGAGACAAGAAATCGAAAAAAGGGAAAATATTCAAGGGATCGTTTGGGAAGAGCCGGCCGGCGAAGGTGAAGAAAGCGGCGAAGAAGCAGGGATGACAGTTGATAGATGACAGATGACAGGCGAAAATTACTGTCATCTATCAACTGTCATCTACTCTCAGGGCGCAAGCCTTTCAATCGACCATTTCCCGTCCTGGATCGAATACAGAAGGCGATCGTGCAGACGATTTGGTCTGCCCTGCCAGAATTCGATGGTGACCGGTTTTACGAGGTAACCGCCCCAATGGTCCGGGCGGGGTACCTTTCCGCCAGCATATTGTTTTTCCAGCTCATGCACGCGCTCATCCAGCCAATGGCTGTCGCTGACCACTTCGCTCTGCGGTGATGCTAACGCGCCGAGGCGACTGCCCAGGGGACGGCTATTGAAGTATTCATCGCTTTCTTTTGCTCCCAGTTTTTCCACGAGGCCGGTGATCCTTATCTGTCGTTCGAGTTCCTTCCAGAGAAAGACCAGGCAGGCGCGCGGGTTCTCCTGCAGTTGCTGTCCTTTGAAACTATTGTAGTTGGTGAAGAATTGAAACCCCGCTTTCGAATAGCCTTTCAGCAGCACGATGCGGGCGGAAGGAATGCCGTCTGCCGAAGCCGTTGCGAGCGTCATTGCGTTCGGTTCATCGATATCGCTTTCCGTCGCCTCCTTCCACCAGCGGTCAAATTGATCGATAGCATCGGGCAGCGCATCGGCTTCGAGCAGTCTTTTCAGGCGATATTCTTTGCGGAGGGTGGAGAGAGTGGTCATAGCGTGGTTGCTGATGAGCAAAGCTACTATAGTAATGTGGAAATGTGATAATGTGGAGATGTGAAGATGAGAGAGAACAGATGTGTAAATGTGAAAATATGCAAATGTGATGATACTCTGGAAATGGGTTAGTAAGAGTGCTTTGTCATCTTCACATTTTCACATCTCCACATCATCACATCTTTCTTCCAATTTTCACATCTCCACATTTCCACATATTCACATCTACACATTAAATAATCGGCCCTTCCCCCGGCGGTATTTCCCTGCCGTAGCGTCGTGACAGAATGGATTCCATTTCGCTGATGCGACGCAGCTGGCTTTCCATTTTCTTGTGCTGTTCGGAAACATCCTGCAGGTCGCGGTTGAGCTCTTCGAGAAAGAGCACTTTTTTCTGGTATTGCTGTCGCTGGAAGTTGGCTTCGCGGAGTTTGTCTTCCGTGTCGGCGAGGATACGGCTGAGGCGCTGGTTCTCGTCGAACATCGCCATCTGCTTTGCCTTCACATCGTCGTACTCGCGGCTGATCTTGAAATAAGATTCCTGGAGCTGTTCGTATTCTACTTTTTTGCTGTGCGGCTGATCGAGCGAGCTTTCCAGTTTGCGCAGCTTCTCCTGCAGCTGCGAGAAATCGTTATAGGCTTTGTCGAGCCTTTCGTTCATTTCGAGTGCGAGGCGCTGTTCCTGCATGATGCGGCTGATCTCTGCGTCTTTCTCCGAGAGCTGGTGATGCAGGGACGTGATCTGTTCGTTCAGCACCACGGTCTGCTGCTGCAGGTCCTGGTATTTCTTTTCCGACTCTTTCAGCAGCTGGATCTGCTGCAGCAACCGGTTCACCTGCTGATTATGCTGAACAAGGTTATCCTGGGCCAATCTGAGCTGATCAAGATACTCATCGGAAGGCGTGGGCGGCTTGGCGAGCTTTTCTACTTTTAAATATTTTTCTTCCAGCAGGCCCAGCTCTTCGCGGAGGGAGCCGGCTTCCATCTCCTGGATCTTGGCATTCTCTTCGGCGTCGGCTAAGCGTTCGCGGAGCTGCTGCAGGGTGCGCTCCTGCACCTCCATATCGTTGTAGTATTTGAGCTTCCAGTTATCGTTTTCGCTGATGCCTTCTTCAACGGGTTGCCGCGTGGAGAGGTTCTTGCGCGCGCTCCAGAAATAGTGCAGGGTGAAGCCGAGCACGATGGCTCCAAGCATGAAAATGATTATCTCAGGTAGATGGATGGTCAAGGTATAGCCGAGTATCAGGGGTAAAGTTTTCATATTGCTCCGGTCTTGGCTTTAGCGAGGAAATTGGGGAGGGTCTTTTAAACGGATACCGGAAGCAGGGGGAAGAGCGTAAAATTGCAGATTTTACCCGTCCAAAATA
>DASZRP010000292.1:0-16792 GCA_035548895.1 Puia sp.
CCGGTCAACCCGTATCTTTGCGCGTTATAATCAATCTGATGGACGCTCAATTCAATCCGGACAAACAACATACCTTAAACCAGGCGATCAGTATTTCAGGAACAGGCCTGCATACGGGGATCAATGTGGACATGACCCTGCGACCGGCCAACCCGGGATATGGATTTCAATTCCAGCGCATCGATCTGGCGGGCAGACCGCTTATTAAAGCAGACTGCGACCTGGTGACCGACACGTCGCGAGGAACCACCGTGGAAGACAACGGCGCGAAAGTGAGCACGGTGGAGCATATACTGGCGGCGCTTGTGGGCATGGGTATCGATAACTGCCTCATTGAGGTGAATGGTCCGGAGATACCCATCATCGATGGCAGTTCGGAGCCCTTTGTAGAGATCATTGAAGAAGCCGGTATTGTGGAACAGGATGCCGCGAAATCCTGGTACAGCCTGGACAATAACATTACTTACTTCGACGAGAAAAAGCGGGTAGAGATGACCGCTATGCCGGCGCTCGAATACAAAGTCACCACATTGATCGACTTCAACAGCCCGGTGCTTGGAACACAGCATGCGGGACTGAAACGGCTGCGCGATTTCAAAGCAGAGATCGCTCCCTGCCGCACATTTTGCTTCCTCCACGAACTGGAGATGCTGCTCGACAACAACCTCATCAAGGGCGGCGATATCAACAACGCCATCGTGATCGTCGACAAGAAAGTGACAAAGGAAGAGATGACCCGGCTGGCGAAAGCGTTTGGCCGCGAACAGATGGAAATCAAAAGCGGAGGCTACCTGAATAACCTGGAGCTTCGTTTTCCGAATGAACCGGCCCGTCATAAGCTGCTCGACGTGATCGGCGATCTCGCGCTGATCGGATATCCGATCAAGGGGCATGTCATTGCGAGCCGCCCCGGCCATTCCACCAATGTCGAGTTTGCCAAAAAGATCAAGCAGTATATCCGGAAAAACAAGCATGTTAAGAACACACCAGTCTACGATCCCAATCAGCAGCCCATCTATACCACCCAGCAGATAGAAAAAACCCTGCCCCACCGTTATCCCTTTTTACTGGTGGATAAGATCATCGAGCTGACCGACCAGCATATCGTGGGCATCAAAAACGTTACGTTCAACGAGCCCTTTTTTGTGGGCCATTTTCCCGGCAACCCCATCATGCCCGGCGTGCTCCAGGTCGAAGCGCTGGCGCAGACCGGCGGCATACTAGCCATCAACGCAATGCCCGGCGGCGATCAGTACGATACCTACTTCCTGAAAATAGACAACTGCAAATTCAAGCAGAAGGTCGTGCCCGGCGATACGATGGTGATGAAGATGGAACTGTTGAACCCGATCCGTCGCGGCATTGTGGAAATGCGGGGTACTGTATTTGTCGGCAATAAGATCGTGACCGAAGCCGACCTGATGGCCCAGCTGGTAAAGCGAAGTTAAAATATCGGAATTGCGGCAAATAAGTTTATTTTTGTGCCGCTGGGGTTCACTCAGCATTTTTTATGAAGGAATCTGCAACGGTCAAAAAAAATGGTACTCCGCGCAGGCTGTCTACAGTCAACTCATCAATCGAGGAAAGCATGATCCACCCCCATACCTATATACACCCGAATGCCCGGGTAGCTACTAACGTCAAAATTGACCCCTTTTCCGTCATCCACCAGGATGTGCAGATCGGGGAGGGAACCTGGATCGGCTCCAATGTGACGATCATGGAAGGGGCGCGTATCGGCAAGAACTGCCGCATTTTCCCAGGCGCCGTTATTGCGGCGATTCCACAGGACCTGAAATTCCAGGGCGAATATTCGAATGTGTTCATCGGCGACAATACCACCATCCGCGAATTTGTTACGGTGAACCGGGGTACGAAAGATCGCGAAAAAACCACTATCGGCACCAACTGTCTCATTCAGGCTTATTGCCATCTCGCGCACGATTGTATTGTGGGCGATAATTGTGTAATGAGCAATAATACCCAGGTCGCCGGTCATGTCGTGATCGGCGATTTTGCCATTCTGGGAGGCATGTGCGCCATTCACCAGTTCGTAAAGATCGGCCGCCATTCTTTTGTCCAGGGCGGTTCCCTGGTGGGCAAGGACATTCCACCTTATATCAAAGTCGGCCGGATGCCCCTAAGCTATTGCGGCGTCAATTCGGTGGGCTTAAAAAGAAGGGGTTTTACAATAGACAAGATCAATCATATCCTGGATATCTACCGCATTATCTACAACAAAGGCATGAACACTTCCCAGGCGCTCGAATTTCTGGAAGAAGAATTTCCGGCTACGGATGAACGTGATGAGATCGTGACCTTTATCCGCGAGAGCGGCCGCGGCATCATTAAACGCTACAGCAAAAGCAACCTCGATGAGGATTACGCTGACTGATGCCGGCAAACGGTTCAACAGAGAATGGATATTCCGGCATTTCAACCGTCAGTTTTCTCTTCCCAACAGCTACGCCATCACTGGTCCCAACGGCTCCGGTAAATCGACCCTGCTGCAATTCATCGGCGGCGCGCTGATGCCCAGCGAAGGCGGGATCGTCTATGAAAACGAAAAACCCATTCCGGGGAATGAGGTCTTCCGTTACATTTCCATCGTAGCGCCCTACCTGGAAACCGTGGAAGAGATGACCGCATTCGAGTTCCTGAAATTTCACCAAACCTTTAAGCCCTTCCTGCCCGGCCTCGATATTCCGCAAATCCTCGGACTGGTGGATCTTAGCGCAGCGCGTGACAAACAGATCCGGTATTATTCTTCCGGCATGAAACAACGCGTGCGCTTAGCCCAGGCTTTTTTCTGCGATACGCCGGTGCTGCTCCTGGATGAACCGACCACGAATCTCGACGCTGCCGGCATCGCGCTCTATCACGAGCTCATCCGGAACTATGCCGGCAACCGGCTCCTGCTCATCAGCTCCAACGACCCGGCGGAATACGGGTTTTGCAATGAGGTGATTGTGATGGGAAAGAAATAGTAGATGACGGATGACAGTTGGCAGATGACTGTCATCCGTCATCCGTCAACTGTCATCTATTGACGCTGGCTCGCGATCAATAAATTCAGATCGGTGTACTTCAGATCGAAACGCTGGCTGAGGTGGAAATTCGTAAGCGCCCCCTTGAACATATAGATACCCGAGCGCAGGTGGATCTTATGCCAGAGCAAATTTTCGAAACCACCTTCGTCGGCAGCTTCCAGCAGCAGCGGCGTGATCACATTGCTGATGGCCTGCGAGGCTGTGCGGGCAAAACCGGAAGGAATATTAGGCACGCAATAATGAATAACGCCGTATTTAATGAAGGTAGGATGTTCATGGGAAGTGATCTCGGAAGTCTCAAAACAGCCGCCGCGGTCGATGCTCACGTCGATGATCACACTCCCGGGCCTCATATTGCTTACCATCTCTTCCGTCACCACCACCGGCGTTCTGCCGGTTTGGGAAGAAAGCGCGCCTACCGCCACTTCACAACTCTTCAATTGCTTGGATAGAATGCGAGGCTCGATTACCGAAGTATAGATGCGCACGCCGAGGTTATTCTGCAAACGCTTTAAGCGCGATACGCTGTTGTCGAATACTTTCACGGAAGCGCCCAGGGCCAGGGCTGCACGGGTGGCGTATTCGCCCACGATGCCGGCGCCCAGGATGATGACCTTGGTCGGCGGAATGCCTGAAATACCTCCCAGCAGCACGCCTTTGCCATGATTGGCCGAGCTCAGATACTGGGCCGCCACCAGCATCACGGCGCCGCCCGCGATCTCGCTCATGCTGCGCACGATGGGATAGCTGCCGCTGTCGTCTTTCAGGTTCTCGAAGGAAATGCCGGTGATCCGTTTGGACATCATCTTCTCCAGCAGTTCGGCCTTCAGCGCCGAAAGATGAATGGGGGAGATGATGGTCTGATGCATCTGCAGCAGGGGCAGGTCTTCCTCCACCACGGGGGCTGACTTCACCAGCGTGGGACATTTGTACACTTCGGCCCGGTCGTACACGATCTTGGCGCCGGCCTCGCTATAATCTCTATCGCGGTAATGGGCGGCTTCGCCCGCATCGTGCTCAATGAGGATCTCATGTCCGTTGCTGATCAGCACGCTCACGGCTTCGGGAGTCAGGCCAATGCGGTTCTCCTGGAATGCTGTTTCCTTCGGAACGCCGATACGCAGCACGCTCGATTTGGGCTTGACATCCAGCGTTTCTTCTAAAGTTTCATAGCTAAAGGAGGTGCTGATGATCGGTTTCTGTTGCGCCATGTGTTCAGGACCATCCCCTGGTGTTAAGGTCAAAGACGATGGGTAGGAAAATTACAATTTTTCTCCTGAATTCACCGTATTATCATAGCGTTATCCAAATTTTTCTGCTGCTTTCATCCACCGTTTCAAGACTCACGTGAATAGTTCCCTCCGGAAAAAGATCCGGTGCTCTTTCCGGCCATTCCACCAGGCAGATGGCGCCGGAATAAAGGCTGTCCTCAATACCCGAACGAATAGCTTCTTCCTCGTCTTTTATACGATATAGGTCCATGTGATAAATCGTACCTCCGGGATAACGGTACTCGTTGATCAGCGAGAACGTGGGACTGCTCACCAGATCTTCCACCTGCTTCGCCCGGCAAAGCGCCTGAATGAAGGAGGTCTTTCCCGCGCCCAGCTCCCCGCTGAAGGTAAACACCGTTTTATCACCGTAAGTCTCCCAGAATTCCCCGGCCAGCGCAGGGAGTGAATCGAGCGTATAGATCCGGTTCATCCGTCAAAGTTAGGGCCTTCTTCCCCTGCCGGAATCCCTTGCATGGATTTCGGTAAATTTGCCGATTGACTCAATCAGACCCAAAACATAGAATGGAAACGGAAACGGTTAACTGGAAAGTGGAAGGTATGAGCTGCATGGCCTGTGCGCAAACGGTGCAGGGTTTTCTGCAGAAAAAGGGCATGGAAGACGTAAAAGTGAGTCTTACTTCCGGCGAGGTCAGCTTTCAGAATGCATCCGCCCTGCCGGAAACCGAATTGAAGAAAGGAATCGCTAACCTGGGGTATCACGTTGCGGAAAAAGGCGGCAAAGCCCGGCCAGTGAACCGGTTTCTCATTTATTTAGCCATTTGCGTTCCCTTTACGCTGGCGCTGATGCTTCACATGCTTAGCATGCACGGACCCCTGCACTGGCTGATGAACCCCTGGGTGCAGCTTGGCCTCTGCCTGCCCGTTTATATTACCGGCATGTACTATTTCGGGCGCTCGGCCATCAGCAGCCTGGCGCGTCGCATGCCGAATATGAATGTGCTTATTGCACTGGGCGCTACGGCCGCCTTTGTCTATAGTTTGATCGGCACGCTGTTCGGTCTCGGTGAAGCCTATCTTTTTTACGAAACGGCCGCCGCCATCATCACCCTCATCTTCTTTGGCAACTACCTTGAAGAGCGATCTCTGCAAAGCACACAGCGCGCCTTGCAGCATTTAGTGAAATCGCAGGCAGTCACCGCCAATATGATCGCCTTCGACGACCAGCACCAGGAAATGATCTTCCCGGTCGACAGTCAGCAACTGCACAGCGGCGACCTGATCCTGATCAAAAACGGCGAGCAGGTGCCAGCCGATGCGAAAGTGCTTTGGGGAACGGCCACGGTAGATGAATCGATCCTCACCGGCGAAAGCGAACCGGTAGTCAAACAAGGCAAAGATCAATTGATCGGCGGCAGCCTGCTGCTGGAAGGAACATTGAAAGCACAGGTGGTGAAAGCGGCCAGGGATTCGGTATTAGCCAATGTCGTGAACCTGGTGAAGCGCGCGCAGGACGATAAGCCGAAGATCCAGCTCCTCGCCGACCGCATCAGCGCGGTATTTGTTCCGGTGGTCGTTGTCATCGCACTCATTTGTTTTCTGGTGAACTGGATCGTGCTGCACGACCTCACAGCTTCCCTGCTGCGCAGCATTGCGGTGCTGGTGATCGCCTGTCCCTGCGCCCTCGGGCTGGCCACGCCGGCGGCGGTATCCGTAGGACTTGGCCGCGCCGCGCGCAATGGTATCCTCTTCCGCCATGCCGATAACCTGGAACTTTTTAAGAATATCCGGCAGATCGTATTCGATAAAACGGGCACGCTCACGACCGGTTCATTCAATATCAGTCGCCTCGCAGTGACCGATCCCACGCTCGATGAAACAGAATTCAAGCGTATTCTTTTCTCCTTAGAGAAATATTCCAATCATCCCATTGCCCGTTCCATTACCACAGCATGGAAAACAAAACCGGAGGTCCGCTGGGCAGGCGTGGAAGAAATAAAAGGATTCGGCATCAAAGCGACAGATAGCGAGGGGATCGAATACAAGGCCGGTTCAGCCAAATTCTTTACGGGCGACCTGCCGCCGGGACATCATGTCTATCTTTCGCGGAACGGAAAGGTTCTTGGCTGGGTGGACATAGAAGATGAACTGCGTCCCGAAGCGTTGGAAACGGTTCGATATTTTAAATCGCTGGGCATTCGCACAATGATGCTGAGCGGCGACAGAAAAGAAAAATGCGTGGAGATCGCTGCAAAGCTTGGGCTGGACGAAGTGATGGCAGAACAAACACCAGAACAAAAGCTCGCGCAGATCGAAAGGCTTTCCGCGGCAACGCCTACAGCCATGGTAGGTGATGGCATCAATGATGCGCCCGCACTCGCCAAGGCAAGCCTGGGCATTTCACTGAGCGATGCTTCCCAGATCGCGGTGCAGACAGCCGACGTTGTGCTCATGAACAGCGGACTGAAAAAACTGCCTCTCGCTTTTCAATTGGGAAGGGCTACTTTTCAAACGATCCGGCAGAACCTGTTCTGGGCCTTTGTGTATAATGTGGTGGCCATACCCATTGCGGCGGTTGGCATGTTGACGCCTGCCCTGGGCGCGCTGGCGATGGCCTTCAGCGATATTGTGCTGCTGATCAACTCCGCGCGCTTATTTGTGCGGCGGCTGAAATAACCGATCACAATTTTCGGATGAACCGTTCTCCGCTCGACATACTCAAAGTCTATTGGCGCTACGATCAATTCCGGCCCATGCAGGAAGAGATCATCGACTCCGTGCTTTCGGGCAAAGATGTGCTGGCCCTGCTGCCCACGGGCGGCGGCAAGTCTCTCTGTTATCAGGTACCGGCCCTGATGAAGCCGGGACTCTGCCTGGTGATCAGCCCCCTGATTGCCCTCATGAAAGATCAGGTGCAGCAACTGAGAAGCCGGGGCATCACGGCCTTCAGTATTGTGTCGGGCATGAGCCGGAAGGAAGTGATCGCTACGTTCAGGCTTGCTGCCCATGCGAATTGCAAGCTGCTCTATGTATCGCCCGAGCGGCTGGAGACGGACCTCTTCCGCGAATGGCTGCCTGCGCTGGATATTCAACTGATCGCCGTGGACGAAGCGCACTGCATCTCGCAGTGGGGGTACGACTTCCGGCCGCCCTATCTGCGCATAGCCACGCTTCGGGAGGAACTGCCCGGTGTGCCGGTGCTGGCGCTTACCGCTTCGGCCACACCGGAAATACAAAAAGACATCTGCGAGCGGCTACGCATGACTAAGCCGGCGATCTACCGGCAATCCTTTCTGCGGCCCAACCTGGCTTTCAGCGTGCAGAAAAGCGGATCGGCAATGAACACGATCAGCGGGCTGCTGCGCCGGCAGGAAGGCAGTGCGATCATTTATTGCCGTAACCGGCGTCGCACGAAAGAGATCAGCGACGGGTTGAACCGGCAGGGCTTGTCGGCCGACTACTATCACGCGGGACTGAAAACGGAAGAGCGCAGTGAGAAACAGGACCGCTGGAAAAAAGACCTTACGCGGATCATGGTCTGCACCAATGCCTTTGGCATGGGCATCGACAAGCCGGATGTGCGCCTGGTGCTGCATGCCGGCCTGCCCGACTGTATTGAAAGCTATTACCAGGAAGCCGGCCGGGCGGGGCGCGATGGGAAAAGGGCGGAAGCCGTGCTCCTGTACAACGATGAAATGCTGGATGATCTTCGGGGGCAGCACAAAATACAATATCCGCCGCTGGATTATATTCGGGAGGTCTACCAGGCTATCGCTAACTACCTGCAGGTTCCCCTGGGTACCGTGGGCGTTTATTACCCTTTCGACTTTGCCGACTTCCTGAAGCGGTTCTCTTTTGAACCGCGGCAGGCGGGTGCGGCTTTAAAAGTGTTGGCCCAGGAAGATCTGCTGACGCTGAACGATGCTGTCTTCCGACCGGCAACTGTGCAATTCATTGCAGAAAAAGAAACGCTCTACGCCTTTGAAAAGGAGAACGAAGCATTAGAGCCGCTGATCAAAGTATTGCTGAGGACTTACGCCGGCATCTACGACCAACCCACAGGCATATCCGAAAAACAGATGGCCTTCCTGCTAAAATGGCCTGTAGAGCAGGTGACGAAAGGACTTCAGGCCCTGCATCATTTTGGCATCATCACCCATGCGCCGCCGAAGGAGGATGCGCAGATCTATTATAATCAACCAAGAAGGAAAAGTGCCGACGTGCAGATCGACCAGCGCGCTTACAGGTTTCGCAAAGAGCAGTTCATGAAGCGGGCAAAAGCCATGCTGGACTATGTGCAGTCGGACGAATGCCGCAGTGTGACCATCTGCCGCTACTTCGGGGATGCTACCACTACGCCTTGCGGGATCTGTGACCGCTGTGTGCAGAAACAGCAATCCCGCCTGACCTCGGCGGCCTTTTCGAATATTTATCAGCTGCTGGTGGAACGTACGAAGCAGGAATCTATTCCCGCAGCTGCACTCTACGATCATTTTTCTGATATTCCCGCCGGCCAGTTGCAAAAGGCCCTCGACCTGATCCGCGCCGAGAACAAACTGCGCGTGGACGCAGACGGATTTGTGCGGGTCGAAAGGTGAATTCACCCTACAGAGCTCCATTTTTACACTTGCAGGGAAAGCCAAACAGTCTCAATTTTAGTTGGTAAAAAAAATATTTGTAACCTGATACGTTATATGTTATCTTTGTATGATTGTCGGTATTCAACACAAAGGATTAAAACTATTCTGGAATAAAAGTGATGCGTCGAAACTTCCACCAGATCAAATCGAAAAGATTCGGAGTATTTTGACTTTGCTGAACACTGCTGAAGAAGTCAGTGATCTTGGTTTTCCCGGATCTGCGCTTCATCCACTGAAAGGTGATCTGACTGGTTATTGGTCTTTGACAGTAAAAGCAAACTGGCGTATCATTTTTAAATTTAAAAAGGGGAATGCTTATTTGATCGATTATCTTGACTATCATTAAAAGAACTCTTATATGCTGAAACAAAAAATGAAACCCGCGCATCCGGGTCAGGTATTGAAAGATTTATATTTGGAATCTTTAGCGCTCAGCCAGGCCGAGATTGCAGAGAATCTTGGAGTTACCCGTAAAACACTTTCGATGTTGCTGAATAGCCGTCAGGGCATCAGTGCTGAAATGGCTTTGCGTTTATCCAAGGCATTCAATACAACTCCCGAGCTATGGTTAAATATGCAATGCAACTATGACCTTTGGGAAGCAGAACAAAAGGTGCAGCTATCGAAGATCCGGACCTTCAAAGGCCTTAAGCCAATCCCCGGCGTCTCAATTCCCGGTCGTGTCTAATCATAGCGACCCCAGAAAAACTACTCGCTCTTAAAAAAGGCCAGGACATTCTTTTCGAATTCATCTCTGTGCTCAATCAGGGTGGCGTGACCGGAATGCGGTACGATCCATAGCCAGGCTTTGGGAATATGTTGCCAGATCAGCACGGTATGCGGCACGGGGATCAGGTCGTGGTCGCCTCCGATAACCAGCGTGGGCGTTGTGATTTTATCCAGATCGGTTGCCTTCCACTGCGGCTGGTATAGATCGAGGTCGTTGTATTTGAGCGAGGCCTTGTCCTTAGCGCTGAGATTTGGCTGAGCATGCAATTTCCGGGTAGTTGCCTGCATTTCAGGAATCAGGTTTCCTGGTAACGATGTCGAATCCACGAAAATATTGGTTCCGGTAATAGCCATCTTCTTCAGCTTCCCGGGATGGCGCATGGCGATCCCCACACCATCGATGCCGCCGTCGCTCCAGCCGATGAAATACGCCGGTCCGGTGTGCAGCGAATCGAGCAGGGCATTGAAATCGTCGGCGATCATCTCGAAGCTGAGAGAGTCGCCCGGGTCGACCGACTTGCCATGCGCCCGGGTATCCACTGCGATGACTTTATAGTATTGAGCGAAAAAAGGAATAATGCCTTCCATACTTTTGATGGACCCGCCATTGCCATGCGCCAGCACCAGCGGTTCACCCGTTCCATACACTTCATAATAGAGCCTGATACCTCGTGTGTTGCAGTAATGTCCTGCTGCCGGGTTATTGCCGTAGGGAATCTGAGCAAAAGCGAAAGCAGGAAGGAAGACCAGGATCAGGCAGGCGAGTCGCATGTATTGTGTTTGACTGAAGATAAGCAAGATCCCGGAAATGATATCTGAACGTCGTCAGAACAAAAGTCATTTACCCAATCCCCGCCAGTTCCAGGCTCTTCTTACGCAGCTTGCGGATTTCCACGTCTTCGATAATCGCTTCTGATGCCAGGATCAATGAAGTATGGTTTTCATGCCACCAGCTCGTGGTCTGCAGCTCTTTGAAGGGCAGCACGCCCACCAGGTATTTGCGATCGCTCTCGGCATGCCATTCCTCGATCCATTCGAAGCGTTCCTTCGGAATGTATTGCCAATTGTCGAAGCTCACATACACTTTCACGTAGAAGTCATCCGCGAGCTCCAGCGGGGCGTGGTGATAGAGTTTTTTGTATTCGTAGTGATATTCGTAACGCAGTGCGGAGAGGTCGCTAAGTACGGCCGTAGCGGTGGGAAAACTGCCGGCCCCCTTGCCGTAGAAGAATTGCTTGTCAGCAAAGCCGCTTTCGATCACCACACCATTATATTCATTCTTCACAAAGCTGAGGTGGTCGTCCGATTTCACGAATTGAGGCAACACCATGGCCGCCACTTTTCCGTTCAGCAGCTTCTTGGCCTGGGCTACCAACTTGATGTCGGCATGCTTCTCCGAAGCCACCGTGGCATCGCCGGCCTGGATATGCTGAATGCCGGTGAACACGATGGATGATGGCTCGGTGACGATACCATAAGCATGCGTCAGTAACAGCGTCAGCTTGTTAAGCGCATCGTAACCTTCCACGTCCAGTGAGGGATCGCTCTCCGCGAAGCCGAGCTGCTGCGCCATCAGCAGGGCCTGCTTGAAGTCCAGCTTTTCGGTGAACATTTTAGTGAGGATAAAATTCGTGGACCCATTCACGATAGCCCGGAAGGAGTGTAGCAGATCGTTGTCATAGTATTCCTCCAGGTTGCGGATCACGGGAATGGAAGCGCAGGCCGCGGCCTCGTAGAGCAGGGAGCGTCCCGTCTGCTTTTGCAGGCCCAGCAGTTCCGGCAGGTTCTCGGCTAACATTTTCTTGCTGGCGCTTACCACATCCTTGCCGTTTTTCAGCGCAGTTGATACGATGTCGAAGGCAGGTACGGTTTCATTGATCACTTCCACGATCACATTGATCTCCGGATCATTCAACAATAAATCCTTGTCCGTCGTAAAGAGTTCCTCCGGGGCATTTCGTTTCTTGCCGGGATGTTTTATGCAAACTCTTTTTATCGAGGCCTTCAGTGAAGGGGTTTGCTGCAGTATGCGGTAGAGTCCTTCCCCCACCACGCCAAATCCGAATAATCCGATCGTCAGCTGCTTATGTGTCTCCATATACTTTAATTCAACAGGTTTCCAATGTTTTCAGGCGATGGTTTGTATTAACAACCAGGCGGTCTAATGTGTTGCAAAGATCGCTGATTAAATCTTCCGGTTCTTCAAGTCCCACGGAAAGCCTCACCAGGCTGTCGTTCACACCGCCCGCCCGCCGACGGTCGGCCGGGATGCTCTTATGCGTCATTTCGGCGGAATGGCTGATCAGGCTCTTGATGCCGCCCAGGCTCTCCGCCAGCTTGAATAATCGCGTGGAAGTCACCAGCTCGCCGGCCTTGGCCAGGGTATCTTCTTTCAGCGTAAAGGATACGATGCCGCCAAATCCCTTCGATTGCGTTTTGGCCACCTCGTGATTCGCATGACCGGCCAGGCCGGGGTAGAATACTTTGTCCACGGCTTCGTGCGATTGCAGGAATTTCGCGATCTGCAGAGCGGAAGCGCAATGCTGCTTCATGCGCAGGTGCAGGGTTTCCAGCCCGCGGATCAGCAGCCAGCTGTCGAAGGGGCCTAACACCGCGCCGGATGCATTCTGATAGAAACGGATCTGATCCCCGAGTGCTTTGGTTGCCGTTACCACGAGTCCCGCGATCAGGTCGCTGTGGCCGCCCAGGTATTTGGTGGCGGAATGAACGACGATGTCGGCGCCTAAGGTGATGGGCTGCTGCAGGGCGGGAGAGGCAAAAGTATTGTCGACACAAAGCAGGCATCCTGATGCTTTGGCAATCTCGGCGATAGCAGCAATGTCTATCACTTTCAGCGTAGGGTTGCTTGGCGTTTCGATCCAGATCAGCCGGGTCTTGGCTGTGATGGCTTCGGCAACGCATCCCTGTTTAGAGGCGTCGACATAAGTCACCTTCACACCGAATTTCCGATACACCTGTTCGAAGAGCCGGTAAGCGCCGCCATAGATATCGTCTACTGCGATCACCTCATCGCCGGTTTCCAGCAATTTCAATACGGCGTCGATGGCGGCCAGTCCGCTGGCAAAGGCAAAGCCGGCTGCTCCTTTCTCCAGCCCGGCGATCAGGCTTTCCAGCGTAGCGCGGGTGGGGTTTCCGCTGCGGGAATAGTCATAGCCTTTGTTGACGCCCGGCGCTTCCTGCACGAAGGTGGAAGTCTGATAAATGGGCACGGCGATGGCCCCGGTGAGCGGGTCCACCGGAATGCTGTGAATGAAACGGGTAATTTCCTGCATAAAAACTTTTTGCTCCGGTTCAACCGGAATGTTAAATAATGCGCCGCAAGAAAGTCGAAGATACCGGAGAGTGCTTATGGATACTGACTGCCGAAATAAGATCGCGCGGTCAGGAAACAAAAAAGCTCTTCCGTTGGTCAGAAGAGCTTTTAATATGATTGGGGATTAATAAGCTTTGATCTGACTTATCGGTCTCGTTTTACACGAGATGGAGTTGGCACCTTGTCTCGTTTCGAGCGAGACAGGTTGTCAAGGCGTCATCGGGCCATTTCCCTCAGCCTTTCTTGATAAGCGTTGAATAAGAACTGGCGCAAAGATAGAAGCGCGCCGCGTATTTCAAAAAAATATTTTCACAGCGACGGCTGAACCTGCCGGGCGCTGATTTGTTATTAACTTTAGTCCCATTCTTAATTATGATTGAACCGAAGCCTGTGATCCCGGCCGGCGAAGAGCAGATCGACGTATTTGGCGCCCGGGAGCATAACCTGAAGGATATCGATATTTCCATTCCCAAGAATCAGCTGGTGGTCATCACCGGCATCAGCGGCAGCGGCAAGTCCTCCCTTGCCTTCGATACCATTTATGCGGAAGGCCAGCGCCGATATATGGAAAGCTTTGGCGCTTATGCCCGGCAGTTCATCGGCGATATGGAGCGGCCCGACGTGGACAAGATCACCGGTCTCAGCCCGGTCATTTCCATAGAGCAGAAAACGACCAACCGCAATCCCCGCAGTACCGTAGGCACCGTCACCGAGATCTACGATTTTCTGCGTCTGCTCTACGCGCGCATCGGTGAAGCCTATTCCTATAACACAGGAAAGAAGATGGTGAAGTTCAGCGAGGAGGAGATCGTGGCGCATATCTTCGAAAAATTCAGGGGGAAGAAGATCTCCGTGCTGGCTCCTGTTGTGCGCGGAAGGAAGGGACATTACCGCGAGCTCTTCGAAGACATCCGCAAGAAGGGATTTGTGAAAGTGCGGATCGACGGAGAGGTGAAAGACCTTGCGCCGAAGATGCAGGTTGACCGCTACAAGATCCACGATATCGAGGTGGTGATCGACCGGCTTGCCGTTGAACCGGAGATGAAGGTCCGCCTCAGCCAGAGCGTGCAGAACGCCCTGAAGATGGGCAAGGAGCTGATGTTCCTCCTGCTCAACGATACCAACCGCGTGGTGCAGTACAGCAAGCAGCTGATGTGTGAAGACACGGGCATCAGCTATGAAGAACCTTCACCCAACAGCTTTTCATTTAATTCGCCCTACGGCGCCTGTCCCGTCTGCAAGGGCCTGGGGGCGGTCTACCGGGTAAGCATGAACGCTATTATTCCGGATGACAGCAAGTCGATCAACGAAGGCGGCATTGTACCCCTGGGCGGTGAACGCGAGGCCTATGTGTTCAACCAGGTGCAGCGCCTGGCGAAGAAGAATAAATTCAGCCTCGATACGCCGATCGGCGAGATGCCACAAAAGGCCCTGAACCTGATCCTCTATGGAAGTGCGGAGACGCCCGAAGCGGGAAGCCTCGATTTCGACGAGCATGATCATGCCGTGGCGGAAGGAGAGTACGAAGGACTCATTCCCATGCTGAAGCGCTGGTTCGGTTCATCCGGAACCGATTCGCTTCGCGAATGGGTAGAGAAATTCATGGAGCTGAAAACCTGTGATGCCTGCGGTGGCGCTCGGTTGAAGAAAGAAAGCCTCTGGTTCAAAGTGGATGAGAAGAATATCGCCGAGCTCAACGAGATGAACCTGGATAAACTGCAAGTGTGGTTCAGCGGCATTGAGAAAAGACTGAGCAACAAGCAGCAGGTCATTGCGAAAGATATTCTTAAAGAGATCCGTGAGCGTCTGCAGTTCCTGCTCAACGTGGGACTTTCCTATCTCACCCTGAACCGGCCCACGCGCACACTGAGCGGTGGCGAGTCGCAACGGATTCGCCTGGCCACACAGATCGGTTCGCAACTTCAGGGCATTACTTATATTCTGGATGAACCGAGCATTGGATTGCATCAGCGTGACAATCACCGGCTAATCCAGGCTCTCCAGAACCTTCGTGATATCGGCAACAGCATTCTGGTAGTGGAGCACGACAAGGACATCATGATGTCGGCCGACTACCTCGTGGATATTGGTCCCCGCGCAGGCTTTCATGGCGGAAAAGTGGTGGCGCAGGGAACGCCTGCGGAAATACTGAAGCTGAATACGCTCACGTCCGACTATCTCAACGGGCGCCTGCAGATACCGGTACCTGCCGAGCGGCGGAAGGGCAATGGAAAATGGCTGGAGCTGAAAGGCGCCAAAGGCAATAATCTGAAAAATGTCGATGTGAAGCTGCCATTAGGAAAATTTATCGTCGTTACCGGCGTGAGCGGAAGCGGAAAATCTTCGCTCATCAACGAAACGCTATACCCCGTGCTGAGCCATCATGCTTTTGGTTCGAAGGGTCAGGCATTAGAGTACAAAAGCATTAAAGGGCTGGAGAATATCGATAAAGTGATTGAGATCGACCAGTCGCCTATCGGCCGCACGCCGCGCAGCAATCCTGCTACTTACTGCGGTTTCTTCACCGATATCCGAACACTCTTTGCTTCTGTTCCCGAGGCCAAGATCCGGGGCTACAATGCGGGGCGTTTTTCTTTCAATGTGAAAAGCGGGCGCTGTGAAGTTTGTGAAGGCGGCGGCATGCGGGTGATCGAGATGAACTTTCTTCCGGATGTCTATGTGCATTGCGAGAAATGCAATGGCAAGCGCTATAACCGCGAAACGCTGGAAATAAGATATAAGGGCAAGTCGATCAGCGATGTGCTCGATATGACCGTGGATGAAGCCGTAGAGTTCTTCCAGAACGTGCATTACCTATATCGCAAGATCAAAGTGCTGCAGGAAGTGGGGCTCGGTTATATCACCCTGGGGCAGTCGGCCGTAACGCTGAGCGGGGGTGAGGCGCAGCGTGTCAAGCTGGCTACGGAACTGGCCAAACGGGAAACGGGAAAGACTTTTTATATCCTGGATGAACCGACAACGGGCCTGCACTTCGAAGACATCAACCATTTGCTCGTGGTGTTGAACAAGCTGGTGGACCGCGGCAATACCGTGCTGGTGATTGAGCACAATATGGATGTGATCAAAGTAGCAGACCATGTGATCGACCTGGGCCCAGAGGGCGGGGATGGCGGCGGCAGAATTTTATTTGAAGGCACACCGGAGCAGCTCACCACGGTGAAGGGAAGCTTTACCGGTAAATATTTGAAAGCTGAAATGAAGAACGGCCATTCCTGAAAACAAACAGCCGGCAATTACTCATCACCGGCTGCTCAGGATATTGGGTAGACCAACAATATAGAGCCAATAAGGGAAGCGGGATTGAATCAATAAAATCACTGGGTACGAAAAAATAGGGAACGGATCAGGTCTTACTTAACCTTCGGATATACGGATCTTACCAATTTTCCCGCCGCTTATTGGTTTGCATTTAATCTTTTAGCGAATGGTGAGCTGACCGCTCTCCACTTCTTCGTCTTCGGTAAGCACTTCATAGAGATAGCCGCCCGGACACACTTCCGGAAGGATACCCGTTTCATGATTGCCGATCACGGCCTGGCTGACCAGCTTGCCATCCAGGTCAAAAACGAAAATGGTATAACGCTTACCATTAACGCCATCCACAGAAAATAAAAGGGTTTTGGAATTGGCAGCAGCAAACAATTTCACTTTGTGCTTTTTGCTGTTCAGATTCCGGGTAATGACAACCGCTGCGGGATTGGCAGGCAGACTGCCGGCCTGCGACAAAGCCGTCGCAGCGACCAGTGCAGCGGTCAGCATGGCGGGGCGCCAGGAGGCGCGCCGTTT
>DASZRP010000293.1:0-10171 GCA_035548895.1 Puia sp.
ACCTACAAATACAGCAACCGGAATGCTAACCTGAAATGGAAACATAATTTCAGCAATAAATCGTATGCCGTCTTCACCGCGGGCCTTGATCACTATCAGTATTCCGTTTCCACCACGCAGGTCCCGGTAAATGCGTTCAAACTGGGCTTTAATATTAATCAATCTTATTTCCGGGCAGACTTCAACTATTCGCCCAATAACAAACATAGCATCAGTTACGGATTGAATTCGATCTATTATAAGCTTTATCCCGGCAATTATGGCCCCGAAGGATCGAAGTCGCTGGTCGTGCAGAACAATGTTCAGCCGGAACAGGGGCTCGAGTCGGGGGTCTATTTCGGTGATAAATATGAGATCTCTTCAAAGTTCACCGTGGATGCAGGGATCCGTTATTCGGTATTCAATTATCTCGGGCCGCATGATGTGTATCAGTATGTGCCGGGCGTGCCCAGGGAAGTAAGTTCCATTACAGACACCCTGCACTACGATAAAGGTAAGGTCATCAAGACGTACGCGGCTCCGGAGTATCGCATTTCAGCCCGCTATTCAATGTCGGAAAATGCGTCGCTGAAGATCAGCTTCAATACCATGCAGCAATTCATTCATGTGATCTCGAACACCACCAATATTTCGCCGACTGATATCTGGAAGCTCAGCGATCCGAACATCAGGCCTCAGCAGGGGCAGCAGCTTTCGCTGGGATACTATCAGAACTTCAGGTCGAACAGCATCGAGACTTCTGTGGAAGTATACTATAAAAGGATGGAGCATTATCTCGACTACAAGAGCGGCGCCAACCTGGTATTGAACCATCATATCGAAACGGATGTTTTTGAGACCTGGGGCAAGGCCTATGGTATTGAGTTTCTGCTGAAAAAAAATACCGGAAAGCTGAATGGCTGGATCAGCTACTCGTATTCAAGGAGTTTGCTGCAGCAGGATGATCCGCTCGCCGGCCAGGTGATCAATGGCGGCAATTATTATCCGGCCAGTTTCGATAAGCCCCATAACGTAAACCTCATTAGCAACTACCGGTTTTCGCACCGTTACAGCGCTTCGATGAACGTGGTGTATAGCACCGGCAGACCCATTACCCTGCCCCTGGCGATTTACACCTCCGGCGGCGCCCCCACCCTCTACTATTCCGACAGAAATGCCTACCGCATACCGGACTATTTCCGGATCGACTTATCCTTTACCATGGAAGGCAATTCAAGAGCAACCAAGCTGACCCATAATTCCTGGTCAGCCGGTGTATACAACCTCACCGGAAGACAGAATGCGTATTCAGTATACTTCGTGGAAGAGAATGGCAAAATAAAAGGTTATCAGCTATCCATTTTCGGTACGCTGATCCCATTCATCACATACAATATAAAATTCTGACCGGCATGCAGAACAGGAGCATAAAAATAGTCTTGATCGCGCTGCTGGTAATTTGCTGTTTCGATTGCAGGAAGGCGTTTAACCCGCCGGCTACTGCGGCCAGTAATCATTTCCTGGCGGTGGACGGATTCATCAATACGGGGACCAACGCCGTATCAACGTTTACCGTGATGCGGTCCCTGAATCTCTCCGATTCAGTTCCTCACATACCCGAATTGAATGCTTCCGTGCAAATCGTTGGTTCCGGAGGCGACAGCTATTCCCTGATCGATACCGGCGGTACCGGTGTATATATTAGTCCGCCGCTGAACCTGAATCCTAATCAGCAATACCAATTGGCGGTCACCACCTCCGACGGGAACCAATATCATTCCGACATGGTAACCCCCAAGCCGGCGCCCCCGATTGACAGCCTTAACTGGGTGTTGAGCCTGGATCCCGTTACGAACCTGCAGACCGTAAAAATTTTTGTCAACAGTCACGACCCCACGAATAATACCCGCTATTATCGCTGGGACTATGTGGAAACCTGGGAACACGCTTCCGTCTACGAAACACCCTGGGGCGTAAAAGACAGTATGATCTATCCCTACCCTGTTGGATACAGCACACATTATTGCTGGACGACAGATAACTCTCATTCCATTATTATCGGTTCTTCCATAGCCCTGAGCCAGGATGTGATCAGCCAGGGATTGATCGAGACTTTTTATCAAAACGATCCGAAGATGGATATTGGCTACAGCATGCTTGTGCGGCAATATCCGCTGAGCGAGGAAGCCTACAATTACTGGCTTACGGTGCAGAAGAACTCTCAATCGCTCGGCGGCCTGTTCGATCTTCAACCCGCTCAGATTACCGGCAATATACATAGCATCACGCATCCAGGAGATCCGGTACTGGGTTATGTGTCCGCTTCATCGGTTACGGAACAGCGGATATATATCGACAATCATTCGTTGGGCTGGAAGTCGAATCCCGCTTATTCCTGCCCGGAGAAATCGGTCGCTACTGATCCGCTGAATACTCTGGCCTATAGTTATCCGGATACTGCGTATGGGCCTTATCATTTTTCCGGGGACCAAATCATCGTTCTGGTGGTAGCGCCAAAATCCTGCATGGACTGTCGTTACCAGGGTGGGGTAAATATCAAACCATCTTTCTGGCCTTAAATCGACCCCCATGAAAAACTATTATCTCCTGCTTTTGGTTATCGTGCCCGTGTTGCGTGGATATGCGCAAATCGACTTGCGGCAGGAGCTGAATGTGCGCCTGCAGGCGGACGCGCGAAACAGGCCAAGGGAAAAGCTTTTTGTTCATATCGACAGGACCTCCTATCTCGCAGGAGAAACAGTTTGGTTTAAGATATATGATGTGGATGCCGGCAACCATCGACCGCTCGACGTTAGCAAGATCGTTTACCTGGACCTTCTCCGTGGAAATGAAAACCCCGCTGTGCAAATTAAGATCGCAATGAACCGCGGAATGGGGTACGGTTCGTTCGTACTGCCCGCTTTCCTGGTTTCCGGCCACTATAGCCTTCGAGCCTACACCAACTGGATGAAGAATTTTTCCAGCGAGGATTTCTTTCGGCAGGATATCCGAATTGTCAATACTTTTCGCGCGCAGGTCGGCTCTCCTGCCGCAACAAGGTCTGCCGTCCACATCGCTTTCTATCCCGAAGGCGGTTCATTGGTCGCCGGTTTAAATTCCAGGATAGCTTTCAAAGCAGGCAAGGAAAACGGAATCGGTCTTGTCTGTTCCGGATATATACTTAACCGGGCAAAGGACACCCTGGTGCGTTTCTCTTCCAGCTATCGCGGTATGGGTGCTTTTGAATTGACCCCAAAAGAAAACGAATCTTATACTGCGGTGATACGGACGGCCGACACCGTGCTGGTAAGCCAGTTGCCGACTGTGTCGGACCGGGGTTATGTTCTGCGCCTGGAGAAACAAACGCCCGAACAAATCAGGGTACGCGTCCAAAGTTCCTCAACCATCAGCGACAGCAGGATTTATCTAGTTGTCCAAAACAACCGCAAGATCGATCTGGCGGAAGTTGCTATGCCTCAAAATCATGAAGCTGAATTCATGTTGGATGTAGATTCCATGCAATCCGGCGTTTCGACCATCACGTTATTTGACGACTCACACCGGCCCTTATGCGAAAGGCTTTATTTCAAAAGACCAGCCCGTCAACTCGCCATTGATATAACACCGGATGCAAACAGTTACAACACGCGTTCACTGGTGAACCTCAGCTTGCAAACCGGCGGTCAGCCGAAAAACGGTCAACCGTCCCATCTCTCCCTCTCGGTATTCCGCCTGGATAGCCTCCAGCAAATGCCACAGGAAAATATCCTGTCGTACCTATGGCTGAGTTCAGCCCTGCCCGGCCCGGTGGAAGCGCCGGCTTATTATTTCGAAGATTCCGACGAAGCGCACCGGAAAGCAGCAGACCTGCTGATGCTGGTGAATGGGTGGAGGCGGTTCAAATGGTCTGGTCTGAATGATGATCGAAAGGCCACCTTTGAATTTCTTCCGGAGGTGGAAGGACCCGTCGTGCACGGCAAGGTAGTGGATAAGCTGACAGGCCATGCCGGCCGACATATCGGATTCTACCTGAGCAGTCCAGGCAATCACTTCGCGTTTTGCAGCGCGGCAAGCGATGGATCGGGCGACATCCGGTTCAGCCTAAATCCGATTTTTAACAGCAACGTCATTGTACTCCAGCCGGTCAACCCGCAGGATTCCAACTACCGTGTGGATATTGTCAATCCTTTTTATTTAAATGATACAACGCAAGAACCCGACCCCATATTTCTGTCTGTGCAGGATGAACCAACGCTGCGGGAAAGAAATATTGCCTTGCAGGTAGAGAATAGTTACCGTGTTCAGGAAAAGAGAAAGTTCGATAGCACCAGAGTACCGGATTCCCTGACCTTCTATGGCTCGCCCGATCGCCGTTATAACCTCGACGAATATGTACGCTACGCCACGATGGAAGAAGTGTTTCGGGAATATGTAGAAGATGTACGTGTGCGAAAAGAGGGTAGCACATTCCGCTTCTACGTGATGAATGCATTGTTCAATACATATTTTGAAGACAATCCGCTGCTGCTGATAGATGGGCAACCCGTTAGCGATGCCACCCGGATCGTATCTCTCGATCCTCAGAAGATCAAACAGATCGAGGTTGTTTCGCGGAGATTTTTCAGTGGGGCCTCCATCTGGGACGGCATTGTGAGCCTACGGTCCTACGATGGCAATCTCGGGGCAACCCAACTGGATCCCACAGCCATTGTAATGAATTACGAGGGACTGCAGGCAGCACGCGAATTTTATTCACCGGTGTATGATTCAGACTCTGCAAGGCTGAGTCCTGTTCCCGATTTCCGGAATGTTCTGAAATGGTCGCCGCAGATTACCATTGGCCCGGATGGCAAATCGAAGATCAGTTTCTATACTTCTGATCTCAAAGGCAGGTTTGCCGTCATGGCGCAGGGATTAACGGAGTTGGGCCTGGCAGGGTCAGGGGTTACAACCTTTGAAGTGAGTGAGGATCGCTAATCATTTTCCGAATTGGATCACCATTGTGCTGTCGTTGTTCCTGGCCAGTACAATTGCCTCTTTGCCGGCTATCTGGATTTTTTCCGCATGCCTTACCTGGCCTTTAATGGTAACGCCATTCAACAGTTCTGCATCAAATGTGCCATCGCCATGGTTTACCAGCAGTGTGCCATAGTCGGCATCATACCTGCCCATTTGAATATTGTTATCGTAATAATTACCTAACATCAGGATATCCGGAAAGCTGTCGCCATTGGCATCCACGACCACAGCATCGCGGAAAGGGCTGAGTTGAGCTTCCCAGGGAAGAGCCTGCGCTGAGAACCGGAGATTACCCTGGTTAATGAATACAGCGTTCGAAAAATAATTGGCAAGCAGAACGTCAGCTTTTTCAAGATCGCTTTTGGAAAAAATATCCGTGAATTGTGCTTTAGCAAAATCTTCTGCGTAAAGGAATTTCTTTTTCAGGCTGGGAATCTGCTTTTCCAATTCTTCTTTGTTGGCGAATGGCAGTTCCCGCCCATTCAGGAAATAAGAAAGCACCTGATCATTTTTCCCGTTATGATCGAAATCATAATAGTATAATCGTACCGGCTCAGTGTCCGAAGCCTGCAGGCGACTATTCAAGCCCAGGTTTCCTGCAATCAAATCCACTTTACCGTCGTGATTAAGATCGACCGGCAACACAAAATTCCACCAGCCTTTTTTATCGGTCAGCTCTTTCTTAACAAAATGATCCCCCTGACGGATAAAGGCGAGGATGCCTCCCCATTCGAGCGAAACGATCAGATCCTGTTGCCCATCCTGATCGATGTCGAACCAGACCGCACTGGTAACAAAACCGGCATGAGCTAATTCTGGAGCATACCGACTAGTCACATCAACGAACCTTCCTTTGCCGTCGTTCTGCAATAAATGGGATTCAGGTATCTGGCCGTAATTATAAGGAACGGATCGCGCACCGATGAACAGGTCGGGAAAACCGTCGCGATTGAAATCGTTAGCCACCACGCAACTTGCATTAATGTAAAGGCTGTCGAACGCCTGCTGCTCCTTTCTGAAATTGCCCTGGCCATCATTCAGATAGAGATCGGGAGTGAGGTGCTGATCCTGACCATAAAATTCGTTGCCGCCATTGGCAACGACCAGATCCGGAAATCCATCGCCATTGATATCCGCCACGCAGGAAGCGACGTGCTCATTAGCACTATCGCGCTCGATATCCGGTTCGGCCTTATGTATAAACTTTCCCGATTTAGTCTGGAGGAACACCGCACTCTTGTTATTGCGCGAAGAACCGATGAATACATCCTGCAGCCCGTCGTGATTGAAATCCGCTACCGTTAATGCCGGGCCTTCAGTGGAAAACATATGCGGTATGAGCGGCTCCCGCTCGAACTCATGAAAGGAATTTTCTTTATGATAATTTAAAAGACCGGTTTCCCGCGTAATATCCGATACCGGCCGGGTAGAATTCTTCCAGAAATTTGTGATATGCGTGTAATCGAATCGCGGAAGGCCCGGCCGATAGGTAAATGTCAAAATGGAATTGACGGGCGATAATTTTATCTGCTCAAAGGAATTATCGGGCCATACCAAGAAGACGGAATCGATCACAGTTTTTCCAAGCCCGATATGCAAGGGTATTTCAGCGCTGGACATAAACCCGCGGACGGGATATTTTTCGTAAGTCTCTATTCCCTTCCCGGAAAAGAGAATAATTTTTGAACCAATGGCATTAATATTTTGCGATGGACCTTTCAGTTTGACCTCGACAAAGGGCCTGTCTTTTTTGTCGTTAGTCTTGTTTTCATATAGTAGCACCGGGTCGTCAATATTGTTCACCACCACATCGAGGTCGCCGTCGTTATCCAGATCCGCATACACTGCTCCGTTAGAATACGTGTCTTTATCGTTTTCGATATGTTCGCCCATATCGGTGAACCGCATTTCCGGGCTCCCCATGAAGAATTTGTTAGGAATCTTGATCTGCGGAAAACGATCGATCAGCTTCAGCTCCTTTTTATCCAGTCCCGTCGATCTCATCTTGTCCTGGATTTCTACATTCGATATATAGTTGATGTAGTCGATATCGTTCAGTCTTTTCGGAATCCCATTGGAAATGAAAAGATCCTTTTTACCATCGTTGTCGAAATCGAAGAACAGGGGTGACCAGGACCAGTCGGATGCATACACGCCGGCATAGAGGCCAATCTCGCTGAATGACCCGTTGCGGCGGTTCAACTGGAGGTTATTACGGGTGAATTGATAGTTGTATCCATACCGGATCTTGGTAAAAAAGGTTTCCCAATCATCCTCGCCTTCCGAGCGCTTCAAAATATAGGGATCGGAAGGCAGCATGTCCATCGAAATGATTTCCGGGTAGCCATCATTGTTGGCATCCGCGATATCCACCCCCATGGTAAACTGGCTGGTGTGCATCAGGTGATCGTTTATCTCCTCTTTAAACTGGCCGTTTCGCTGGTTGATGTAGAGATAATCGTCTTCATGAAAATCATTGCCTACGTATAGGTCCGGATAGCCGTCCAGGTTGATATCGGCCGCACAAATGCCAAGCCCATAACCTATCACTGAACTATGGATACCTGCTTCTTTGGTTACGTCGGTGAATTTCCCATTTCCATCGTTTCGATACAGACGGTCTCCGGAAAGCGGATTGAAAGTAGCCAGCTTTTCTGCACGCGGGCCGAAGGTTCCGTTCTGATGAATGGAATGGTTCAGCAGATACATATCCAGGTCGCCGTCCATATCGTAATCGAAAAACAAAGCCTGCGTGCTGAAGCCGGAGAAATCCAGGCCATATTCATGCGATTCGTCCTTATACCGGGGAACGCCGTTTTTATCGATGCCCTGGCAAATGAGCAGCTGGTTATGACTGTGCAGGGTTTCGTGATTACCCACGCGGCACACATAAATATCCAACAGGCCGTCATTATTGATATCGACGACCGATACGCCATTCGACCAGGCACTGTCAACCGGAATACCCGCCTCGGTGGTAACATCTTTAAAATGAAGTCCTCCTTCATTAAGATACAAACGATTCGCCACCTGGTTTCCGGTAAAAAACAGATCGATCTTCCCATCATTATTGAAATCACCAGCCCCCACACCACCACCATTATAGAAATACATATACTTGAAGACATTGAAGTCCTGTGTTGGCGACAACTGATTGGCAAAAGAAAGGCCGGTGCGATCGCTTTCCAATACTTTAAACAAAACAGGTTCCTTGACCTTATGTGAAGCACAGCCGGATAACAGTATTACTCCAGCCAGCAGCAATAAAAATTTTCCCTTCGTCATTTGAATCATAAACATCATTTAGCACAATCTCTCCTAGCGACCGGTGTTCAACTGATACATTACCGGGTATTCATCATTGATCAAAAATAAAAATCGTGTTCTTCCCAAATCCTTGAATAGCGCGATATCGCGGGTCTGCCCCATCGCTTCGATGCCGGTTCGTGCGGCGTCCATGCATTTCAGATTTCCATGTCCATCGTTGATCAGTACCTGGCCAAAACTGGCATCGAGCCTGCCAAACTGAGGTAGAAATCCGAACTCGTTTCCTCCCAACACCAGGTCGACAGATCCATCCCCGTTCAGGTCGGCGCAGCGGATTGCATTTACAGAAGAAAGCTGGATCATCGGTGGCAGTTTCTGAATCCGGAATTGTCCGTTACCGAGGTTCAGTGCCACAATGGAAGAACAGTAGTTGAACTGTTTAACCAGAGAGCTTTTAAGCTGGGTTTCGCCAAACAAGTCCTGTATGGTCTTTTTGGCATACTCATCATTCTTTAGATTCTGTTTTTTCAATGAAGGAAATTGTATCTCCATATCGTGTTTTAGAAACACCGGCATGTCCTTACCATCCACCATCCCGCTGAGAATATTGTCGACCGTTCCATTCCCATCGAAATCGCTTACCCAGAGTTTAACGGGGCGGGCGGAATCCGGATGCAGATAAAAATTTTCGCCGATATTGCCGAGGATGAGATCAGGCTTCCCGTCCCCGTTAAGATCAGTAGTCGCCACCGATTCCCACCAGCCATAGAGATTTTGCAGGTTCGTCTTCAGCTCTACAAACCGATCCTGCTTGTAGCTGAAAATATGTGGCGACATCCATTCTCCGCAAATCACAAGGTCGTTTTGCCCGTCTCCGTCCATATCGACCCAGGAAGCGCCGGTTACCATTCCAATATGAGCGATATCCGGATTCTTCGTTGCTGCAATATCGGTAAAATGCCCTTTCCCATCGTTGATATACAAAAAGCTGACCGGCGGGGATCCGTATTCACGCGGAACGCTTCGGCCACCAACAAACAGATCGAGAAAGCCATCATGATTGAAGTCAGCTGCGAGCGCGATCCCGGTATTAGCGCCCGTCACATCTTTAGGAAAGGCATTGGGATCAATAGAGAAATTGCCCTTGCTATCGTTTAGGAATAACCGGTTCTGCATTTGCGCGCTGTAAGCGAGGTTATTGTTTCCACCCGCGCCCACGAAAAGATCGAGATCTCCGTCGTGATCTGCATCGAAAAACAAAACAGCTTCGTCTTCGAAATCCCGGAACGGCAGAAAGCCCGGTTCATCCTTTTTCTCAAAACCACCTGAGGCGGTTTGCAGATAAAGCTGGCCCGGGTGAACCGGGGTTCCGCCGATATAAATATCTTCCAATCCATCGCCATTTACATCTCCGACAGTAGCTTTAGGTCCTTCGCGCGATATCATCTTCGGCACATTATGCTCGTAGTAAAAGTCAATATTATTGTCTTCTTCATGTTTATCGAAAGAGGATTTCAGTTTGGTCATTAAAGCCGGAACAGCGGGAGTAGCAGTTTCCGGTTCGGGTATCCGTTGAACCTGAGATTCATCAAGCTCATGGACCTGATTGATGGGCGGATGATCGATCCGGGTGATCGTGTGGTCGGGCCAGGTGATAACGGCAGAATCCAATTGCTTCAGCTTGCCCAACCCGATCGTCTGTTTATATTCAACCGAAGACTGGAAACCACGGCTGGGAATAAGCTCCCGGTAGAATACTTCTTTGTCTGCGTACAGCTTGATCTTGCTTCCGATGGCAAAAGTGTTTTTGGCCTTCCCCTTTAGCACGAAAGCGATATAGTTATTCTTGTTGATTTCCCTGGAATTGTTTTTATAAACAAAGGCCTGGCCGTGTTCATTGTTCACT
>DASZRP010000294.1:0-16489 GCA_035548895.1 Puia sp.
TTCAATATCAGCCTGTCTTTAATTTCCAATTGCCCGATCAGGTCAAGATAATCCTGCTCCCTGTCATAAAATTCTCCGGCAATCAGTAACCGAATCTTCGCTTCACCGATTCCAGGCTCGGCCATAGCCTGCAGCAGCAGATCCAGTCCTTTATATTTCCGTATAAAGCCGAAAAATAAGATGACTTTATCCTCTTCGCCTATGGTTATATGAAGATTCTCTGAGAGCCGTTTCCTCGCTTCCGATTTTGAAATGATCGGACCAAAATTGTCATAGAGCGGATGCACGACCCGCCGGGCAGGTTTTGTCTGCTCAAATGTTCTCAGGTCCTGCATTACCTCATCGCTCATGGTGATAAAGCCATCACAACGTTTCAGGAAATACCGGGTAAAGATCCGATCGCCGGGCCGTTTCTCGTGAGGCAGCACATTGTCGGTAATCGCGATGATCCGGGTCTTCTTATTTTTTCGAACCCTGCCTAAAATCGTTCCAAGCGCCGGTCCCATAAATGGCAACCAATAGCGTACAACGATGAGATCGGGCGCTTCTTTTCTTAGCCGTTCGCCAACCACAGCCCAGTTCAGCGGATTCACCGAATTGATCACCGAAAAGATTTTTAGTCCCTCCGGGGGCGGGTCGCTCGTATACTGGGTCGTGCCCGGAAATAAAAAGCCGGGGTATTGCAATGAAAACGAATAAATAGATGAATCGCAACCTACATCTGTAAACGCTTTACAAAGGCGCTGATCGAATGTAGCCAGGCCGCCACGCAGGGGATAGGCTGGTCCGATGATCACCACTTTCATAACCCGGTTCGCTTTTCAACAAGGTAGGCGTTGCGATTGGGTGCATTGCGTGCAATCAGTTCGGAAACAAAGCCGGTGACAAATAATTGCGTACCGATGATCATGGCAACGAGGGCGACAAAGAATATTGGTCGCTGGGTAAGACCGGTCTTGTCGAAGAAGAATTTTGAAATGGTCAGATAAAAGAAAATGCCAAAGCCCGCAAGGAAGAATACCAAACCCCAGGCGCCAAACAAATGCATAGGGCGCTTGCCATATTTGCCCACAAACATGATCGAGGCCAGGTCCAGCCCTCCGGTAATCAGCCGGCCCATGCCGAATTTCGACTTCCCATATTTCCGCGCGTGGTGCTCTACCACCTTCTCTCCAATTTTCCGGAAACCGGCCCATTTCGCAATGAGCGGAATATAGCGGTGCATCTCTCCGTACACTTCAATGCTTTTAACCACTTTCAGTCGGTAGGCTTTCAACCCGCAATTAAAATCATGCAATTTGATCTTGGAAACCTTCGAAGTAAACCAGTTGAAAAATCTGGAAGGCAGTGTTTTGGACAGGGGATCATGGCGGAGCTTCTTCCAGCCGCTTACCAGATCATAACCGTCGTTCAGTATCATGCGGCGCAAAGGGGGGATCTCATCAGGGCTGTCCTGCAGGTCTGCGTCCATGGTGATCACCACATCACCCTGGCAACTTTTAAAGCCTTCATTCAGGGCAGCTGATTTACCATAGTTGCGCTGAAACCGAATTCCCTTGATCCGACTGTCGCCCGCGTGTAGGGACTCAATCACTTCCCAGGAGCGATCCGTGCTTCCGTCATCGACCATGATGATCTCATAGGAAAAACTATTTTGCTCCATGACATTGGAAATCCAGGTGCAAAGCTCAGGAAGGGACTCTTCTTCATTCAATAAAGGGACTATAACCGAAAGATCCATACTACAGATTGGTTTCCTGAAAAACGTCTTTTCTTTTTCGCAAAATCAGGGCATAGATCATGCCGATGATGCTGTCAATAATTACCCAGCTTCCAAAACTTTTGATAAATCCCAACGGCGAAAGCTGCTTATCCATATCGTCAAACGCCTTCATTTTGGAATCCACCTGATCCTGGGGCAGACCGGCCTTCTCCATATAATTCCGGGTAGCTACTCTGAAATTATCGAAGAAAGAGGGAT
The DNA here is from genome assembly GCA_035548895.1 of Puia sp. Classification (GTDB taxonomy): domain Bacteria; phylum Bacteroidota; class Bacteroidia; order Chitinophagales; family Chitinophagaceae; genus Puia. The sequence goes on from DASZRP010000294.1 coordinate 1,982, forward strand.
CGACATATTTCAGATAGATTACATTAAAGACAACATAAACAGCTTCTGCGATCAGAATAGCAACAAAGATGGTTTGAAAAATATCCCGGAAATCGGCATAACCACCAAGCTCTTTTTTACGGGTGATACCGGCAAAAAGATAAAGTACAAGCACGACCAGGTAAGAAACAATAGCAAACATGCCAAGGCTCAGGGGATTGCCGGAAAAGAAATTGTAACGTAGAAACAGCAAAATCGCATAAACCAATCCGGTAATCAGGCCAAAGCGAATTCCCGTTTTGAATTTGGAGCCAGTTGGCATAAAAAAAGTTTTAGTCGTTAATAAAGATTTGGTTTCCGCGAACGATCCCCTTCGGTTTCCCCACAAAGACCTGGTCGTAAAATGCGCTATTCTTCGATTTCGATTTCGATTGAACCGGGGTAAACTGCCATTTTTCATGAGGCTGAAAGAGCGTGATGGAGGCCGGTTCCTGCTTTTCCAGTCTGACCCTGGGCATATTGAAAATACCGCGTGCATTCCCGCTGAATAATTCGCATACCCGTTCAGGTGACAGGTCGGGGAAGATGGTTTGCACGGTAGCATAAGCAGTTTCCAGCCCTGTCATGCCATACTTCGCATGTTCGAATTCGAGCTGCTTACTGTCGTATTCCTGCGGCAGGTGATGCGAACAGATACAATCAACCGTTCCATCCAGCACGGCTTCGCGCAGGGCGGCGGCTATGGCTTTGGGACGAAGGGGAGGAAAGACCTTCAGGTTAGTATCGTAGCCGGTCAGGTCTTCGTCGCTGAAGAAAAGATGATAAGGCGTCACCGAGCAGGTTACGTCAAGGCCGGAAGCTTTTGCTCTCCGGATGTACTCGATCGACTTAGGCGAAGTAACACCGGTAAAATGGATTTTTGATTCTGTGTAGCGGGCCAGCTTGATATCCCGCGCGATGATCAGCTCTTCCGCCATCATAGCCTTTCCCGGCAGGCCAAGACGGGTGGAAACAATGCCTTCATGCATCAGTCCGTTCGGGGTAATGCTCGCATCATCCGGGACCTGGATGATCACGCCGTCGAAAGTCTTGACATACTGCAATGCTTTCAACAGGACACCCGCCGATTGAACAGGATGGAGCCCATCGGAGAAGGCAATGGCCCCGCTGTTCTGCATATCGTACATCTCGGCAAGCTGTTTACCTTCTAAATGCTGGGTCAGCGCACCAATGGGCCATATATTAACCGGCAGGGATGAAGACCGCTGCCGGAAAAATTCCACCTGGGCCTTATTGTCGGTTACCGGCCGGGTATCCGGGATCAGAAAAACATCAGTAAACCCTCCTGCAGCAGCAGTCTGAGCGCCTGTTTCCAGGGTTTCCTTGAATTCATACCCCGGTTCAGCAAAATGCGAAAAGATATCTACCCAGCCGGGAGAAGCCTGCAGGTCTTGGCCTTCAATTTGGCTGTCGATCCCGGAATCTTCAATGACTGGGGCTATTTCGCTGATGATGCCGTTTTCTACTAAAATATCCCGGATATTTCCCCGGTGGGAGGAGTGGGGGTCTGCAATGTAAGCCTGTTTAATCAGCAGCTTCATCTATAAGGAATTGCGCGAAGATACGGTTTCGCTGCCAATTGATTTCCGGGCAAAGGATTTTTGTCCTAAATTCGCAGCCCGAAAGGGAAGTTCGGGACGTAGCGCAGCCCGGTAGCGCGTTTGCATGGGGTGCAAGAGGCCGCTGGTTCGAATCCAGTCGTCCCGACTTTGCCCACCGAAGCTTTAGCGTAGGTGGGCTTTTTCATTATAGGTAATATTGTTTCCCGGCTTCGTCGGGCAAAGCCCGACGAACTTGAAACCCGCCGCGATAGTTGCGGGTTTTGTTTTTATACTCCTATTGTCACCATCAATCAGATCCGGTCCTGCTAACATCATCCGGAAATGATATCAATTACATATATGTATGCCATCATATTTTGGCACAATGCAGGATTCTAAAAAAAAAATGCAATCTTTTCATTGATTTTGCTGTTTTTTGCAGGGTTGTAATTACCTTTCCTTAGAAAATCATCCAGATTTTTAGCTAAAACCAATGGCTAATTAAAATGAGAAAGATAGAATTGTCTGCTTCACCTTGTAAGGTTTCAATACAATATCATGGTTATCAACTATGTGAGTATATAAAGTCATCTGTAGCCGCAAAATGCAGGTATCTGCACAAACTCGCAAATACCAGCAAATTAGTAATAGTACCCATCCATCCTGTTTTATTGATATGCATGGTATCCTGCCTTTTGCCGGATAATCGACACATAATAGTTATATAAATTTTTTTAAAAACCAAAAACTAAAAGTATGAGAAAATGGAAGCTTTTTAGTTTGATCATGTTTGTTATGCTGGGCATGATTACAAACAATCTGATGGCTCAAGGAGTTCCCATTAGCGGAACCGTGCTATCAGATGATGGCACCCCGCTGGCGGGAGTAACGGTTGCAGTAAATGGCACAAGCCGGGCGACTGTTACAGATAAGGACGGCAAATTTACCATTAATGCAAAGCAAGGCGCGCTATTGGAATTTAGTTATGTAGGTTATACAGTACAGAGAATAAAAGCAGCAGCCGGCATGGAAATACGCTTAGCGAGAGGAGACGCCGGCCAGCTGACCGATGTTGTGGTTACGGCCATGGGCATTAAGAAGGAACGAAAGGCATTGGGATATTCGGTTACCGAGCTGAGTGCTCAGGAACTGATGAAAAATAAAAATACCAATGTCGTCAATTCGCTGGCTGGTAAAGTGCCCGGTGTAAACATCACACAATTCAGCGGTTCAGCGGGCGCCGGGGCATCCATCACTATCCGTGGCGGTAATTCCACCTCAGATGGCAGGCAGAATCAGCCTTTATTTGTTATCGATGGTATTATCTACGATAATTCAACCACAGTTACGGGCAATACGGGTACCGATGGTTTGTCCCGCAGCAATACCAGCTACTCGAATCGTATCATGGATATTAACCCAGAAGATATTGAAAGCTTATCGGTTCTGAAAGGTGCTGCAGCCGCTGCTTTGTACGGATCGCGGGCAGCTGATGGCGTTGTCATCATTACGACAAAAAAAGGAGCGGAGGGCGCAGTGCAGGTTAATGTCAACAGCAAGATCAGCAGTTCGTGGGCAGATAAGCTGCCGGAGGCCCAAACCGAATTTGGAAATGGTTCTTATTCCAGTAACGGTGTTTTTAGCGATAACACATTTGCCAGCAATCCCCTCTCTGGCGTTGCTGTTTTGATGTACAATTCATGGGGACAAAAAATTCCCGGCGACAGTACTATATATGACAATATCGGCAATTTCTTTCAGCATGGCATTACCTATGATAATAACGTAAACGTATCCGGCGGATCAAAAAACGGGTCTTTTTATTTATCGGGATCTAACTTTGACCAAACAGGTATTGTTCCCAAAACCGGTTATAATAAAACGACTTTCCGGTTTAATGGCGAACAGAAATATGGACGCCTTACGATAGATGCCAATGTTGCCTATTCCATTGCCAACACCGACAGGACCTTGACGACTGCCGGCCTATGGTCTGGTCTTGGAATTGACGGAGTAGGGAGCATGGGGACGCTCTACAGTTTTCCGCAAACTTTCAATTTGAAGAATTATATAAATCCTGATGGATCGCAACATCGAATATATGGTGGAACCATTCCTTTGGAAGATGATATAGACAATTCTTACTGGATTATTAATCAGGATAAACTGACATCACAAACCAAGCGTATCACCGGAGGCGTCAACGCCAATTATAAAATTGCAAGCTGGTGGGATGTTATTGCCCGTTTAGGTTATGACCAGTACGCCACCAATGATTATACCTATATCGCCCCGGGTTCGGCCGTCAGCCAACCCTATCAGAACGGGCGTTTGAGCAAAGACTTGTTTGATTATACCTACATCACCACCACGGTGATGAGCAATTTTCATAAGGGATTTGGAGACTTTGATACGCATCTGATGCTGGGTACTACTTCGGAAAATACGGACATAGAAAGTCAAAATCAGTGGGGATCCAACTTTATTACTGCCGGCACAATCAGCTTTGCCAACATGGCAACGGAAAATAAATTTTTTACGGATGCAACAACAAGAAAACGCCTGGTAGGTGCTTACGGTGAATTTGGCATATCGTATAAAAACATAGCCTATCTCACCGCAACCGGTCGGAATGATTGGTCGTCCACGCTACCATTGGACAACAGATCCTATTTCTACCCTTCTGTAAGCGGCTCTTTTGTTTTTACGGAATTGATGCCCAGACTTAGTAATATTCTTTCTTTCGGAAAAATCCGGGCAAGCTGGGCGCAGGTGGGTAAAGACGCCAACCCCTATGCTACCCTTACCTATGTGAATAGTCCGATCACCATCGGTTCTTTTACCGGCATCGGCAATCAGTACACCAGCGGAAATCCGCTATTAAAACCTGAAATTCAAACCTCCTGGGAAATTGGTGGAGAGTTCAGATTTTTGCATGGCCGTATAGGTTTGGATTATACCTACTATCACAGCCAGACCCAGAATCAGATAGCTCAGCCGCGCTTGTCCAATGCCAGCGGGTATATTCTGACAGCCATCAACTCCGGCTCGGTAATTAATAAAGGAATGGAGATAGCCCTTACCGGTAAACCGATAGTAGAAAAAGATTTCAGCTGGGATGTTATGCTGAATTTCTCTTATAACAAAGGCAGACTGGGAGCTTTCCTTCCGGGCGTAGCCTATTTTTATCCGACGGATGCCCAGTTCGGAACCGTAAAAGCGGCATCCATTCCCAACGGCGGATATTTCTTAGGAATGACCGGAACAGATTATTTACGCGAAACAGATTCAAAGGGGAATGAGATTCCCAACGGTCGCTACCAGATCGATCCGACAACGGGGTTATATAAACTGAACACCAACAATCCGATCGTCGGCAACAGAGAACCCGATTTCATCGGTGGCTTTGCCAATACGTTCCGGTACAAAAGATTCATATTATCATTTCTGCTCGATATCCGCAAGGGAGGAGATGTGTATAACGGTACGGAATATGCGATGGTTACAAATGGTTTAAGCAAGAGAACTTTACAGAATGACCGCCAATCGGTAACCGTAAGCGGTGTTAACAGCCAGACAGGCGCCGATTATACTCAAACCTATGATGCCAATCAAACTTATACCATTAATGGGACAACCTTTGATGGCAAGTATATGATTCAACAGTATTGGCTAAACTATGCGGCGAACTCTTATAATTTTATTACTTCGGTAAACTGGGTGAAACTTCGTTCCTTGTCGCTGACCTACGACTTTACCAGCATGCTGACAAACAAAAAGGTCATCAAAGGACTATCGGCAACGGCAGTAGGCACCAATTTGTTTACGTGGACAAACTACAAAGGAATGGATCCTGAGGTAAGCGCCGCAGGCGGAACAGGAGGCTCGGGCTCCACAGGCATTGATTATTTGGGAGTGCCCGCTGTAGCCAGTTTCACATTCGGAGTAAATATTACGTTTTAACTAATGAAAAAATTAGTCATGAAAAAATTAAAATATATTATACTGGGTTGCGTACTTGTACTGGGTTCGGCATCATGTAAAAAGTGGTTGGATGTGAATACCGATCCGGATAATCCAAACAATTCAAGCGTATTGATTCAAAACAGGCTGCCCTGGATTGAACATTTTTACCAGTACACGTCCGGGGTTTCCAATTTTCGAACGGCATGCCAGGCCGGAGTTTACTATAGCAATAATGCCACGGCCAATGCATTGACCACAACCTGGATAGCGCAAACGGGTAACACGACCCCTTACCAGCAGTGGTTTGTAACGACAGCTTCCAACCTGAACGACTTGTACAATTCTGCGCAGGCAAAAGGCGCTTATCATTATATGGCTGCCGCCGATGTATTCCATGCAATGGGCTTTATGCTCATGCTGGATATTTATGGTGAAATGCCGTACACGCAAGCATTGACGGCGAACCCAAGCCCTGCTTTTGATGACGGCAAAACGATTTACAATGGTTGTATGGCAAAGTTGGATGAAGCCATCAGCTTGTTCAGTAAAACGCAGGATGCCGGAGCCCCTTCGCTGGCTACTGGCGATCTGTGGAACAACGGCGATGTCGACAAATGGATAAAATTATGCTGGGGATTGAAGGCCCGCTACATGCTTAAGTTGTCAAAAAAATCAGATTTATTTAATGCGGATTCTGTTCTGTACTGTTTATCCAAAGGCCCCCAGTCCAATGCTGATAATACCATAGGGCCGGGCTACAATAACAGTGCCCAGACCGACTATTTGATCGGCGACCCGGTGGTAACAAACGGGAACTGGGACTATGCAGCAGAAGGAAGCAGTACGCGTATCTCTCAATTCCATTATAATCTGTTGACGAATATGCGCGGCTCCGGTGTTACGGATCCCCGGATGAGTAAAATTGTGCCTGCCGCTATGTCCAGCGTTAAACTGGATGCCAATGGCCAGGTGTCGTCCTATACCTGGAGTCGTTCAGTAGGCGTCGATTCCTACGGTCCTTCAACCCGGTTGGTGAGCGCGGGCCCTGCTACTATTGTAACGCCAACTTATACTACTGCAGATAAGGATATAACCTATGCCATTGCCGATGGAACAGCACGGGCGAATTTTACTGCTGCGCTGGATATGGCAGGACGTCCTTACACCACGGACGGGAATAATGTAACGGTAACCTATAAGGCAGGCTCCATATATGTCAACAGCACGAATTACTTATATGCCGGAGATACTGCTTATGTAAATCTACGCAGTTGTTCCCTTCAATATGGCACAACCGGCATTAATACTATAACCAACCTTAACTGGTACCCTTCTGCAGATGCGGGAGCGGCGGGTGTGGTTGGTTCTACCGGTTCGTTCCAGGTTCGTCCTGTTTCCGATCAGGAGATCCTGACCTATCATGAGATGTGCTTTATCAAGGCCGAGGTTGAAATGAGAAAAGGAAATTCCGGGGATGCTTACACGGCATACATCGCGGGTATCCAGGCACACCTGAATATGATGCAGGACAAATTATCCGAGTGGCAGGGTGGCGGTTATGCTGCCTTTAATCCTGATATGGCGCCTATGGATCAAAATGACATCAATACTTATCTTACGAGCAGTGCAGTTGCCCAGGGCGCAGGTGATCTGACTATGTCCGACATCATGCTGCAGAAATATATTGCCATGGGTTGCAGTATTGAAAACTGGAACGATATGCGCCGGTTTGATTACAGCACCGGCGATGTAGGCGGTTTTGGTGTGATCTATCCAGGTTTTGACCGGGGGCCATTGTTTGCAGGCTCAGCGCTCTATCCCGGCGGTTCCAAAACAGACCCTACTTATTGGCCACGCCGCTGGAAACTGCCAACCACGCTTGAGTTGAATTACAACTTGAACAATGCGCTTGCCGTAAACGTACACGCAAACGACCCAAGTGTCTGGAGTCTGCCCGTTTGGTGGGATTGTGCAACAGACGACCAATATTATGGATACATTCAAAAATAACAGGCTTTTCACAGGTTAGAATAGCAGAATCTAAGGTTACTTTAAGCAAAACACCTCAGCAAAAAAGCCGCCCCAATTACTCCTGGGGCGGCTTCATTTTATCATATTTCCTTGGCCGTTCGCTGGCGCACCATTTGATAGCTTTTCAGAGACGCGGGAAATATTTCCCCATTATTTCCCTGTATTCCAGTTATTTAAGTCATAAAATATTTTTTGTGGCTAACAAAAAACCCTAATTTTATACAGGCTTTAACATTACTCAGACTACGGATCATCACTTCCCTGAATCCTTTCCGGTTCATCCGTACTGTATCAGTTTAAGAATCCAATCTATTTATTTCCTCCTCCCCAAACCGCACTGCGCAGCAGGCCGCTGTACTGGCAAACGGTAAGTAAAATCATATCTCCGCTGGTATGCGCTGACTGACGGTGCTATTCTGTATCTATAAACATTTCAGATATGAAACAGAATTTTACCCTGTTATTTTTCCTGGCTTTCTGTATCAGTATTAAAACAACAGCGCAAGCAGTCAGCGGTACCGTTTGGGGAGATGCAAACGGAAATGGTATCATTGATGCCGGCGAAGGACCACCTGATCCGACAAATACCCTATATATCTGCATCTCAGAAATAAATCAGGGACTGCTTGCCGGTACCGCTGTCGTCGCGCCGGATGGAACTTATAGTGTGTCGCTGGTTGATGGCGCCTCTTCCGGATCCCGATTATTTATGCTGACCAGCGTTGATCCGGTAAGCGCCCCAGGCTCCGCCTTTCCCGGTTTTCTAAGCAGCACGGTGGGCGGATATCTTGTGTTAGGTCTGGCAGGCACGACTCTTAATTTAAATGGAGCGAATCCAACAAGCCTTACAACAAACGGATCAGATATGACCGGGGTGAATGTTGCCATTGATAAAATCCCGGTTCCCATTCCGCAGATAGGAATTATTCACAATGACCAATTTACCGGGGATGATCCCGGAAATGGGCTTGTCATTTCGGGTTATCAGGGCGCATTGCTTTCGGTGTCGGGAATAACGCTCGCAGGAACCGACTATGAGGATTGTCCCGATGCGATGAACCCGTGCACAACGGGAAGCACATTTATCATCGAGAGCATTAACGGCAATACCACCCTGGCTTACGGAAATCCGGGTGTTCCGGTGGCGATTGGACAGGAATTGCTCAATTTCGATCCTTCTTTGTTGTACATCTATGGTCAGAATGGTACAGGAGAATTAGCCGAACATTTAGGATTTACCTATCAGATGATTGATAAAACCGGAGTTACCTCGAGCACCGATGCGACCTTCGACATCTCCACCGACGTTCCGCTCCCCATCAAGCTAACCGATTTTGAAGTACATGCTGCCGGCCCTGACGCGCTGATCACCTGGATAACAACGTTTGAAGCCAATAGCAGCCGTTTCGATATTCAGCAAAGTACCGATGGGAAAAACTTCAATGCGATCGGCCAGGTAAAAGCGGCCGGCAACAGCAGCACATCGTTAAATTATCAATATACCGATGCCGGCATTAATAAGTACGGCGTAAATGCGATCTATTATCGTCTCCGGGAAGTAGATCTCGACGGGCACTACACTTATAGCGATATCAGGTTGCTCAAGCTCGGTGATCGCGCCACTTCCGTCCGCGCTTTCCCGAATCCTTTTCAAAGTATTTTGTCGATTGACCTGCCGTCTGAAATATCGGGAAATACCGACCTGCGGCTCTTCGATCTGAGTGGGCAGCAAGTTTATTATCAACAGGCGAATATTGGTAAAGATCAAACCAATATTGTCATTTCCGACCTGGGTAATCTCGGCAAGGGCCTTTATATACTTTCCGTAAGAACCGACAAAACAGTGCAGAATATTAAAGTGATGAAGAACTAGTCAATACAGAAAAACAAAAAAGCCGGGTAGAGTTTCCCGGCTTTTTTATTGCGCAAACCGGCTTACCTGTTCACGGAACAAACTGCTGTAGTTGCTGAAATGCAGAAATGAACATTTTGTACTTATTGTCAGTATGCGCCCAGGCAATATTGTTCTTTTTCACCAGATCCTCCAGAATAGCATTCGCCTGCCGGCAATCCACACTGTCGTAAAAAAAGGATTTCCATTCCTGTGGCAAATCATCAAAAGGTTTTATCGTAAACCCGTTCCCATAGATCTTTATAGGGGTTGGTGTGCTTCTGACGTCAATATAAGTAATGTGGTTTTCGAGCGCCCACCTGAAATAAGACTCCCAGAAGGCGAAGTGGTTCTTTAAGCGATCTCCTAACTGCTCTGTACTTTCGTGAGCTGTCGCCTTGAGACGCCACCGGTTTTTCTTCAGGGAAAACGGATCATCCGCAGCGGCGGGAAGAGCTTGCCCTTCGAAATCGACCGTACCAAACTCATCGGGTATCAACTGCATATTATTGCCTTTCATATACCGCACAGCGACCGCTATTTTGTCCCCGAATTGATTGCTCAGCAGAAGACGGTTGCCGTTTATTTCCCAGGTGCCATATTCGAACCTTCCGAAGTCACGAGTGAAAGTTTTATCCGGTCTCAGTTCCAGAAAACTCGCCGGGGTAAGACCGGTCTTGTTCACGGGACTCTTATCAACATCATAGGTAAAAAACCATAAGCGATTGTAATTGGGCTGAACACAGCCGTAAAAGGTGATGGACAAAAAAATGATCAGGCAGGCAGGCAGGAATTTCATTTCCGAAAAATAGTCATAATTCTCTCAATTATATATTCCACCAATAAGTGAATTTCAATACCACGGCACGGTTGCGAACCGAAAAGGGCATGCTGTAATAGTTATCCGTGTATACAATGAACAGGTCCGACGCCGGTTTATACCTCCACTGCAGGCGGGTATTAATATTCATATTTTTTGCCTGCTGGTTATACTGTACAAAGGCAGTAAAGAACAGCGTGTTCGTCATCGTTACATCGATGCGCGGACCGATCAGCCAGAAAGTGGTCTTGCCCCAGGGCTGCGGCAATTGCAACAGATTTACGGATGTACTGAGCGCCAGGCTCACATAGGGCTGAAACCGATAGCCGACGTCATTGCTGAGAGTGAACTTGGTCCCGTCATCGTAAAACCCACCATAGCGAAGTGAGAAGTCATACGTAAATACGCTTTGAGGTTTTGAAACGAAATCAAGACCGGCCGTATTCCAATGGTGCCTGGTTCCGGCACTCAGGGAATCAATACCTGTATTGGTCGGATCGAAAGGCGCTAATAATTTGACATAGTCTTCGATCAGCACGGGCATCAGGGTGGCCCTGTTCCGGAAAGTAAACAGCCATCCCAGGCTGTTTTCGTGATCGGTCTGATGAAACTGCTCGTCGTAATAGTATGTAGAAATGAATTGCGGCCCGTGGCTCAATAAAGAGCCTTTCCCGGGAAAGAAATAATAGTTGATCTGCGGATTCAGCTTGATATAGCCTGTTCTCGGTACATAGCCCGTCTCGGCAACAAAATTCCGGCCATTATATTGATACGCTCCGTTGATGAGCCAATGCCTGCTGGAATATTGCAGGTTGCCGGCCTGTACCCAATCATGGCCCTTTTTCCCGGGACTGAAAGATTTTATCAGCAGCATTTTCCCGGTCCAGAAATTATTCGCCGAAGCCAGATTGTATTCTAACCCGAAATTCCGGTTATAGGTTGAATATTGAGGCAGACTGGAATCCTTCCCCCATTGATAGTCGATCGATTGCTTATTGACAAATAAAAACCCGATATTGGATCGCGCAAACACTCTTCGCTGTAAGGCCAGCACGGCGAAGTTCTGCTGTGGCAGTCCGGTCGAATCTACCGCGCCGGTCTGCATATCCATTGCCCCGATCCGCCAGTTCCGGTCAAGTTTACCGCTCAGCCGACCGCCAAATTCTATTGGGGCATTCAGCCCGATCCGGCGGGAGAAAAAAGGCCGGATATCCGCATATCCAAAATTGGCAAACTGATCTCCATTCTCTAAAAAGAATTGCCTCTTTTCCGGGTAGAATAATTCGTAGCGACTGAGGTTGACGAGTTGCTTGTCGACTTCCACCTGGGAAAAATCGGGATTAACGGTCAGGTCGAGGTTTAGCGAGGAGGTCAGGGATATTTTTGCGTCGCCGCCAATTCTTGTCTTATACGCCGTCGCCGAAGCTGGTGAATAGCTTTTTTCCGCCTGGGTCAGTAAATAGGGTATGATCGAAATATTACGGCCCGGCGCAGGAGGAATCGTATCCCATACTAACAGGCCCGTATATGCGAGAGAAGCTGTGGGAAACTGTCGTGGAACCGGGGTCCAGCTCGATTTCTCCGTGGTCTTTAGGTCGTTCCGGCTGAAATTAATTCCCCAGCGGGTAATGCCTTTCTTATACCGAAGGGTCTTAAACGGTATGGCCATTTCAAGCACCCATCGATCAGGATAATGTTTCACTTTGGAAACCCATTTATTGTCCCAGCTCAGGTCCACTTTCCCGCCTTCATACATCATTCCGTCCCACTGACCGCCAGCCGCATTGGTTCCAAATGTAAATCCGTTGGTCTGGTCGTCGAAAGGATCCAGGAAAAAAATGAAATTATCATTCTTTACAAAACTCCAATCCCGGCGGAGCGATTCTACCATGTCCGGACCGCTCACCGCATCATAGCAAATCGCCGAAAGATAAATGAACCGGCTGTCGTAAGTCATCCGTACAACCGTTTTTACTTTTGCGCGTGATGTATCCATGGGCAGCACCATAAAAAAGCTGTCTGCAGCCTCCGCCTTGCTCCAGACCGGTTCATCCAGGATACCGTCAATCTTCATCAGACAGGGAGTTCGGCGGATATGGATCTTATAAGAAGCATTTTTTTTCTGAGGCAGGGACCGCTGTTCCGCCGACCGGTGCGGCCGGGACTCCTTACCGGAAGCCAGTTTTTGCGCGAAAGCGAAATGCAGGGAAAAACAAAGAAAAAAGAACGGCAGTAGTTTGGGCATCAGACGGTTTTGAGCGCTAAAGATTTCAAATTTAGCTCATTTGCCAATTCGTTAATTTCACATTAATTTTAGAATTCCTCATCCAATATCTGGCTCAATACTTGCGTTAAGGAGGCGAATTTCATCCAGTTTCCAATCTCCTCTGTAAATAACCTGCCAGGTAAAATCCCATATTCGTTGTACAACCAATTATCCGTCAACGAAATATTAAGAGATGAAATCATTTCTTCTTGTCGGTCTGCTTATTCCCGGCCTGGTAAGTGCACAGCGCTGGCATATTAACGTTACCGGCGGTCTTTCGAACTATTCCGGCGATCTGCAGTCGAAGGTTTTTACCCTTGATCAGTCAAATTTCGCTTTCGGCGTAGGCGCTCAATACGATCTGACACCTAAACTGGCGGTTAGCTCCATGTTCAGCCTTATGAAAGTCGGCGCGTCCGACAAGTATAACAAACCTGACCTCCAATTCAGGAACCTGAGCTTCGAATCATCCATTCAGGAATTGAACCTGTTAGCCGAATACACGTTTTTCGATATCCGGAAGGCAAAAGTAGCTCCCTACGTTTTTGCTGGTATTGCCGCTTTCCATTTTGATCCCTACGCTTTCGACAGCACAGGAAATAAAATCTATTTAAAGCCGCTGAGCACAGAAGGAGAGGGGTTGAGCGCTTATCCCGACCTGAAGCCTTACAGCCTCCTTCAGTTTGCCATTCCCGTCGGCGGAGGAATTAAATTCCAGGTTTCGGAAAATGTCGTCCTGGCCTACGAAATAGGGTTTCGAAAAACATTTACCGACTACTTAGATGATGTAAGCAAACGCTATGTAGATCAAAGTACATTGCTTGCAGCCCGCGGACCGAAAGCGGTGGAAATGTCTTATCGGGCCGGGGAATTGAAAGGCGGAGACCCTACCTATCCCGCAGACGGTACCTTGCGGGGCAGTGAAAAAAATAAAGATATTTACTACTATACCGGAATCCGCCTCAGCATCGCCCTCATATTCAGACACGATCCACATTATGGACGGGGACGAACCGATTGCCCGAAATCGGTGCAATGACCGGTCTGCCGTAATTTTGCAGCCTAAATCTCCCAGATGGCTTTTAAGAACCTGGATCAGTTTATTGCAGCTCTCGAATCGGCCGGCGAACTCATTCGTATTCGAACCTATGTAAATCCGCGCCTTGAAATGGCCGAAGTGGTCGACCGGGTCAGCAAAACGCCCGCTCAAAACAAAGCGGTGCTTTTCGAAAATACCGACTACGATTTTCCGGTACTGATGAACGCTTACGGCAGTGAAAAAAGAATGTGTATCGCCCTGGGTGTTCAAGAACTGGATGATGTCGCGCTGGAAATAGAATCCCTGTTTAAACTCCTGGCCGGCCCAAAAGAATCGATTCTCGATAAGCTCCAGGTGCTGCCCGCACTAACCCGTTTCGCCGCCTGGATGCCCAAAGTGGTGCGCGGACGAGGCGCCTGCCAGGAAGTCGTAATGAACAGCCCGGATCTGAAAAAGCTTCCCATCATTACCTGTTGGCCAAAAGACGGCGGGCCCTTTATCACCCTGCCCATTATTCATACAAAAGATCCTGAGACCGGTATCCGAAACGTCGGCATGTACCGCATGCAATTGCTGGATTCCACCCGCACCGGAATGCACTGGCATAAGCACAAAGTGAGCGCCCGCCATTTCCAGGCTTATAAGAACCTGAAAAAGCGCATGCCCGTGGCCGTTGCCCTGGGCGGAGACCCGGTATATGCTTACGCGGCCACGGCGCCATTGCCCGACAACGTGGACGAATACATGCTGGCGGGATTCCTGCGTAAGAAAAAAGTAGAACTGGTCAAATGCATCAGCCAGCCCGAACTGGAAGTGCCGGTCGATGCTGATTTCGTAATCGAAGGCTATGTCGATCCAAATGAAGACCCAATCTGGGAAGGCCCTTTCGGCGATCATACCGGATATTATTCCCTG
>DASZRP010000295.1:0-9786 GCA_035548895.1 Puia sp.
CGGATCGGAAAGCGGCGGGAACATATTCAGCCTGGACGAGGGCAGGTCAGCCACCAGGGCATGCCAGCCCCCAACCTTATGCAGCCCGATCACCATGAGGGTAAAAGAACCAACGAGCAGGATAATGGCCTGTAAGGTTTCGGTATACATGACTGCATGTAATCCCCCCAGGATCGTATAAACGCCGGTAATGATCACCAGCACAATAGCGCCGGTCCAGAAATCCACCTGAAGGAAAGAAGTGACCACGAGCGCGCCGGCATAGATCGTTACGGAAACCTTCGCGATGATATAGCTTAACAATTGAATGATGGACAGCAGCATCCTCGATTTGCTGTTATATCTTCTTTCAAGAAACTCAGGCATCGTATACACCATGCTGCGCATATAGAAAGGGACAAATACCCATCCCAATACCAGAATGATCCAGGAATGGAGCTCATAATGCCCCATCACCAATCCGGATTTGGCAGCCGTGCCTGCCAGCCCGACAATATGTTCCGATCCGATATTCGAGGCCAAAATGGAAGCCCCGATCACAAACCAGCCCAGATTGCGGTTGGCAAGAAAATAATCTTCAGGCGAGTCCTTCTTTCTCCGGATAGACCATATGGAAATCCCGGCGATCAGGGCTAAATAGAGCCCCACGAAGATCCAGTCAATCGTTCCAAGCAGATGCATGTTTTTATTTTAAATATGACAAGTATGAATTATACTAAAAGTAGGAAAAACAATGCAACCGATTACATTTTTTTAAGCGACGAATGGATTTTACTGTATCTTTAAATATTCATGTAAACGATTGTATGGAGAATGGTAAAGAAATAACCATGTACGATTTGGCCCGGAAGCTGAATGTGTCCGTGGCTACCGTTAGCCGGGGGCTACAGGATGACCCTGTAGTCAGTAAAAAAACAAAAAAGAGAATAGTTGACCTTGCCGAACAGATGGGATACCGGTCGAACCATTTCGCCCGTAACCTGCGCATGCAAAAAACCCAAACCATCGGCGTCATCGTGCCCCGGCTCAAAAGTTATTTCATGTCGACTGTAATTGCGGGCATAGAAACCGTGGTTAACCAGGCCGGTTACAACCTGATTATTGCACAATCATCAGAATCAGCCGAAAAAGAGAAAGCCAGCGCCAAAACCATGTTCAACAACCGGGTGGACGGACTGCTGGTATCCCTGGCCTACGATACAGACGACCTCTCGCACCTGGAAGCTTTTACGAGAAAAAATATTCCGGTGATATTTTTTGACCGTGTCACAGACCATCGGGATTTCACCAATATTTTAATAGACAACAGGAAAGCTGCTTATGAAGCTACCAGCCATCTTATCGCGCAAGGCTGCAGAAGGATCGTTCATATTACGGCCCCGCCCAAGCAAAACGTATATATCGACCGTCTTGAAGGTTACAAAAAAGCATTAGCTGATCATAGAATCCGTTTCCTGGAAGAAAATGTCATTATCGGAAATCTAAGCCAGGAAGCCGGTGCTGAGGCAGCCGAAGTGATCCTGAAAATGAAAAATCGGCCGGATGCTGTTTTTGCAGCAAACGATAACTGTGCGGTTGGCTGCATGCAGGTGCTTACGCAGGCCGGAGTCCTGATCCCCGACCAGATTGCCTTTGTCGGTTTCAATAACGACCCGGTATCGAAAGTCATAGAGCCGAACTTAACCACGATCAATTATCCCGGATATGAAATGGGTGAAGTAGCGGCGAGAATACTGATCAACCACCTGAACGGTGTTTCAGAATTGCGTGCAACAAATACGATCATCCTCCGGTCAGAATTCTTAGAACGGGCTTCGTCGGTAAAGCCAAAGTAGGATGAATAAATACGATCCTTCCTCGGGGCAAATAACTGAATCCGGTCTTCTAGGTTCATCGGTTCAATCCCTGTTGCCTGCAAACTGAGCCGCCAGCCTATTGATCTCGCCCGGCGTGATTGTTCTTTTATTTTCTTCGATCAGGAGGCGATAGCGAAACCGCACGGTTTCACCTTTTTTCAATTGCAAGTTGAGCTCTTCTTTTCCCTGGCTAAAAATTTTCTGACCCAACGGATTCGCTGCAAAAAGGCCATATCCGCGGGCATGCCAGTATGTCGGGTAGCCCGGATTTTTCGGATGATCGATGATGACGATGCTGACCGAATCTTTTCCCATCCGGCCAAACATTTTACACCAGACCGCCCTCGTGGCCCAGGCTGAATCGCCGGTTTTACCTTCGCTGGTTAGGTAGTTACCATTGGCTATCTTATCGGTTCCTCCTTTTACCAGGGTCTTGTTGCCCTTGGCATCCGTGTATTCCTGGTCTTCCTTCGATGGTATCTGCAACTCGTGGGCAACCCGCAGCCCGAGCAGACCATCTTTGATATCGGGGAACCGGACATCGACGTTGGCTTTTAACTCCGTGATCCGGTCAACCATACGCTGGTGCCTGTTCCCACTGAATTCAAAACGGGTCGTCTCTTCAAGCAGGACCCCTCCCCGCTGGTTGACCCAGTTTGCATGATAGATGAGCACACCCGGATTGCCATCTTCGATTTTTTCGATCCGGTCTGTTTTGATCCATCCATAGCGATCTTTTTTATCAGATGGTATAGCGTAGGAATTGTTCCAGAAATCCAAACCATTTACATCTTCATAGTTGAACCAGTAGCCGACATGATGGGGATGATCCATAGGATCGCCAGGCCGGGGCGCCAGGGGAAACCCGCGGGTAACCACCGTGCCGTCCGCTGTATATAACGGAAACAAGACCGGTTTCTCCAGGCTGTCAGGGTAAATAAACCGGGTAAACAATCTTCCACCAATCCATACCTCAACGGCTTTTTGCCCGTTAGCGGACACCAGCCTTACCGGTTCAGTAAATTGTGCTTCTGCCGTCACGCCATGGAATAAGCAGCAAAGAATAAACACAGGTGCCAGGATAATTTTTTGCATAGAAACCTTATTCAATTAATACTGAAACACTTTTCCATTGGCCATAACCTCCTGCGTATGTTCGTCAAAAGTAGCTTTCGCTCCCATATGTACCGCTGCATTGGTCATGATATTTGCAATCGAATGACTGTAGCCCGCCTCAACCGGCGCATGCGGCTGCTGGCGGCTTCGAACACATTCCATCCAGTTTCGGATATGGGCCGACGTGAGTGCATCTCCGCCGGTATTGGCCGAAACAACCACTTTTTCCGTTGTTGCCAGGCTGATCTCGGGCAGCAGATTGGGTTGCATCTTCATTTCATCGGCAAAATGTTTGGTCAGGCCGCCCGTCGGAGAAACTTTGTTCGTATTCAGGTTGAGCTCTCCGCCATTCGAATAGTAAATTTCCGCCGGATTCTCTGTGCCATTGTGCATACGCGATTGAAAACTGACCTGGAAGCCGGTGGACAGGTCATCTGCGGGACCGTAATCGAATACCGCCGTAATAGTATCCCAGTTCTTCCTGCCGTCCTTCCACTGATAGATTCCGCCATTCGCTACCACGCTCCGGGGATGTTTCAATCCGGTAAACCAGTGAACCGTATCGATCTGATGACTCATCCACTGCCCCGGCAGGCCCGAGGAATAAGGCCAGAACAGCCGGAATTCCAGGTATTTTCTCGGATCGAATTCATCTTTTGGCCTGTTTATTAAGAACCTGTCCCAATCGGTGTCCTCCTTCTTCAGCAGCGGCGTCAGGTCCGGCCTTCTCCAGCGACCGGGTTGATTGACATTCCAGGTCAGTTCCACCATGGTGATCGGGCCAAATTTTCCGGAGCGGATAAAGTCGTTAGCCGCCATATAGTTCGTTCCGCTTCTCCGCTGCGAACCGATCTGGACAATCCTCCCTGTATCTCTCACTGCTTTCAATGCCGCGCGGTTGTCTTCCATAGTTTCCGCAAAAGGCTTTTCTACATAAGCATCGCAACCTGCATTCACGGCTTCAATGCAATGACGGGCATGCTGGAAATCGGCTGTACTGATGAACACGGCGTCGACCAGCTTGCGATCATACAGTTCTTCGTTATTACGGCAGCCAACAATATCGTGATCCATTTTTTCCTTCCACTTAGCCTGCCCCTCCTCACGCCGTCTGTTCCAGATATCGGAGACGGCCACCACATCAAAATTCAGTTCCTTATAATGATTCATAAAACAAGGCATATGCGAAGACCTGTGCCGGTCCGAGAAACCCACCACGCCCACGCGTACCCGATCGTTGGCGCCGATGATCCGCCGGTAACTCGTAGCGGTAAAACCTATTCGGGATGCTAAAAGACCTGCTCCGGCAAGCGAAGCCTGTTTTACAAAAGCTCTCCTGGAATTTTTCATTTTCCTGATTTGTCGATGAGGTAATTATTGTTATGCTTCAGTAGACTAAATGTAGCAAAAAACCAAATGAGGCAGGCCCGTTTTCAATATCTGTCAAATCTTTACCTTCGTTCTCAGGGAAATGGTGTCTTCCCACTAAGCCGCTTCGCTTCGCGGAGCTGGTGGCGCCTGCAATTACTGATTTTTTAAACTGATCTTAATTTAGCTTGTAGGCAATGCGACTTTTACTAATCGTTGGTTTGGGAGGCGGTCTCGGCAGCATCTTTCGTTACAGCATGCAGGTCCTCGTCAGCCGCCAGTTTCCGATACTCTTTCCCCTGGGAACTCTGCTTGTAAATATTTCCGGATGCCTGCTGATCGGCATCTTCTATGCGCTTGCCGAACGGGCATCCTGGATGAATCCCGAATGGAAATTTTTCCTGATCACCGGTATATGCGGCGGCTATACCACTTTTTCGAGCTTTTCATACGAGAGCCTGAGCCTCTTCCGCCACGGCGACTATTTCTTTTTTGTGCTTTATATCTTACTCAGCGTGCTGCTTGGCCTGCTGGCGACATTCGGTGGCTATTGGCTGTTCAAATGATTTACTTCGAATACAGATCAAGCGTAGCAGACTTCAATCCATTAGCCGTTGCTGTGATCCGGATTGGGCCGCCGCCTTTCTTCGCCTGTACAATCGCGAGGCAGCGCCCATAAAAAGCCTTCCGGTCGTGCGACTGGAAAGAAGTATGATCCACCTGATCGCCGTTGTCGGTTCCTGCAATAAAGGCCGGACCGGTAAGGTCAAAATGAATGGTGTTATTAGCATCGGGCGCCGGATTGCCTTCGCCGTCCAGTATATTGACTGTTACGAAAGCAAGGTCCTTACCGTCTGCCCGGAGCTCTTTTTTGTCAACCCGGAGCTCAATCTTTGCAGGTGAACCTGCCGTTTTGATCTCGCGGGTCAGCACCACCTTCCCATTCTTCCTCGAAACGGCCTTCAGGACACCAGGTTCGTATGTCAAACGCCACATCACATGCAGATCGTCGCCTGTTTTCTTTTTTATGCCCTGCGATTTTCCGTTAAGAAAGAGCTCTACTTCATCAGCCTGATTATAGAAAGCCCACACATCGATAATCTGGCCAGGCTTCCAGTTCCAATGCGGGAAAATATGCAGCACCGGCTCGTTTGTCCATTCGCTCTTGTATAAATAGTAAATGTCTTTCGGAAAACCCGCTAAATCGACAATACCAAAATACGAACTGCGGGAAGGCCATCCATAAGGTGTGGGTTCACCCAGATAATCGAATCCGGTCCAAATAAATTGCCCGGAAAGAAATTTGTATTTGTTGATCATCTTCAGCGTTTCCTCGTGGGTTGATCCCCAGGCTGCCGACGCATTATCGTAGCCCGATATGGTATTCGTTACAGTGCCATCCTGGCCAATTACATTCGGACGTTCGGAATAACGCTTGATGCTGTCCGAAGGCATTTCATAGAAGCCCCGGGTTTCGAAAGCGGAAACTGTTTCCGTACCAATAAACTTTTTCCCCGGAAAGCGCTGGTGAAAATCGCCGAAGTCTTTGTGATCGTAGTTATATCCGATCAAATCGAGCGCGCCTGCTTCAACGATCGAATTTTTAGGATATGGGTTGTTAAGCGCCGAAGTAATCGGTCTCGACGTATCAAGGGAACGCACAATGGAGCGAAGTTCAGCAGCTCGTCGGATGGTAGCACTGTCATGGTCCCACTGCTCCGGAATCTCGTTGCCGATGCTCCAGATAATAACAGATGGATGATTGCGATCCCTTCTTACCTGATCTTCCAGGTCCTGCCGGTGCCATTCGTCCCAGGCTAAGTGATAATCGTAAGGATTTTTTTCTTTTTTCCACATATCAAACGCCTCATCCATCACCAGGAAGCCCAGTTCATCGCAAAGATCCAGCAGCTCAGGCGCTGGCGGATTATGCGAGGTGCGGATCGCATTACAGCCCATGCCCTTTAAAATCAGCAGTTGCCGTCTCAGCGCCGCTGTATTAATGGCTGAACCGAGGCAGCCCAGATCATGATGATCACAAACACCCTGAATCTTCATCCATTTCCCGTTCAGAAAGAATCCATTATCTGCGTCAAAAGAAAAAAAGCGTATGCCGAAGGGCGTTATATATTCATCAATCGTTTTTCCATCGACTCTGACTTTTGTCTGCGCACGGTAAAGATAAGGGCGATCGACAGACCAAAGCCGCGGAGATTGCAGCCGCAGATCCCGCGTCAGATGAATAAGCGTATCGGCAGCCGGTTTCAACGCCACAGTATCCGTTGCAACTGGCTTTCCGGAAGCATCGAATATGGTCGTAACAGCCTGCAAATGCGTATGTCCCGGATTCCCATTCCTGAGGGTTATGCCGATACTGATATCTGCCGATTTTTCATCCACCCGGGGCGTCGAAATAAAAGTTCCCCAATGATCGATATGTGTCTTATCCACTTTTACCAGCCAGACATTCCGGTAAATGCCTGAGCCTGAATACCAGCGCGAATTCGGTTGCTTCGAATTGTCGACACGGACCGCGACTACATTCTTTCCGGAACCATAATGCAAATAGGGGGTTAGCTCGTAGCGAAAGGAAATATAACCGTTCGGTCGTTTCCCGAGATAATGACCGTTGATCCAGACGTCGCTGTTGCAATAAACCCCATCGAAGTCGATAAATATCTGCCGGCCCTTATCCTGCGCCGGAATGGTAAAAGATTTTCGATACCATCCGGTTCCGCCGGGCAGGGCGCCGCCGCCAACCGTAGCCGGATTTGACTCACTGAAACTACCCTCGATGCTCCAGTCGTGGGGAAGGCTCAGCAAGCGCCAATTGCCATCGGCAAATTGTTCCTCCCAGGCATTCGCGGTCTCTCCCAGGTGAAACTTCCAGTCTTCATTAAATGACTCGCAGACCCGCCCACCGGTTTGTGCATTGGCATGCAGGCAGAGTACAAACAGAAGCGGCATCAACCACGGGTATTTGAAGAAAGACTGAATCATTTTAAGTAGTTTGCATAAAAATAAATATTTACAGGCAACGAACGTGACAAACACCTTGCGAACTGCTACAGCCAGGACCCCAGCCCAAATCCGCAGAGCCGTAGCGGTATATTTCTTTATTTCCGGTTTTGGATATTCCAGTTGGACTTCCCGAATTCCTTATGTGAAAGAATCGCTTAAGCTGAACGATGCCGGTTTTGGAAGTTTGCTGTTTATGATGCCTGTCGGTCTGATCATTACGATGCCCTTCACTGGGAAGTTGCTCGACCACATTAAAAGCCGTGTGGTGATGTTTTGGGGAACGCTGGCCTATAATGCTGTGCTTTTTCTCCTCGGCTTTAGTGTTTATGCATGGATGTTGGCGCTTGCGCTATTTTTATTCGGTTCATCCAGAAACCTGATGAACCTGTCGGTGAACGCCCAGGCTATCGGCGTGCAGAGCCTGTATAGCCGATCCATCATCAGCTCTTTTCATGCCGTCTGGAGCCTTGCCGGTTTTGCCGGCGCCGCATTGGGGTACCTGATGGTCGCCACGCATGTCATCCCCGCCTGGCACCTGCTGGGCGTCAGTCTTGCACTGACTACACTGGCCCTGTATTATTATTCCGACACTTTCGACCAGATGCCTGACAAAAATAACCGCCGGCCGATTTTCTCCCTGCCGCCAAAGAACATGCTGGTATTTTCACTGATCTGTTTTGGCTCCATGGCCTGCGAAAATACCATGTACGACTGGAGCGGTATCTATATCAAACAGGTGCTGCATGGATCTAATGGCATGGCTACGTTTGCTTTTGTGATATACATGGTTGCCATGACCACAGGCAGAATTTTCGGCGACCGGGCGGCAGACCGGTTCGGCATACAGGCCGTACTGCGGAGCAGCGGTATTCTGATTTGTACCGGATTATTCATCACCGTATGTTCTCCATTCATCTGGCTGACCGTTGTCGGATATCTCCTGACCGGTTTCGGCGTTTCCTGCGTGGTTCCCTTTGTATTCAGCCTGGCCGGCAAAATTCCGATGTCGAACCCGGGACCAGCGCTGGCTTCCATTTCTTCTATCGGCTACCTCGGATTTCTTTTGATCCCCCCGATGATCGGATATGTAGCTCAGGCTTCCAATTTGCGGGTATCATTTGCGATCATCGCCAGCCTGGGTGTGCTGATTATTTTTCAAAGCAGAAAGATCCAAAAGGAATTTATTTAAGTTGAAGTTCCAACTGTCGGATCATTCAAACACAATAGCGCCAAACCGTTTGAATTCATGAAAGCTGTGCCTGATGGGCGACCAGGACCATTTAACCATTGGTCCGGTATCGTAGTCGAGGCGATAAAAGTTAGCATGCCAGACCATACCGCTGACCGGCGGAACATGCAGCAGGGGTTCAAAGATGGCATAAGGGAAAAACAGCTCGGCGCTCCAGGATTCGATCGCAGCTCCCTTTTCCACTTTGCCTCCGGAGATATGCACCATTTTCTGAACGCGTTTGCCATCCTCGTAGTGAAAGGGTGTCCAGCCCGAAACACGGCCCAGGTTGGGAATCAGCAGTACCAGCTCCTTATTCAATGCATTGATCTCATATTCCAGATAAAGCGGCATAGTCGTGTCAGGCTGGAAAAAGACCTCAAATACATCGGCATTATAGAGGTCCTGAAAATCCTGATCGTAAGACGTGGTGATCTTTCGATCGCTCCCCTGAAACAACACATAGATCCCTTTCGGTGAATACAGGATCTTAAACCGGGTCGGATAGTTTTCCCCGATCGAATCGAGACGGTTCAATGAGTGCCACGGCGCTTTTGCCCATTCCGGATTGCTGCCCGTTCCATTAATTTCAAAATCTGCGCTTTTCATCACACGCAGAGGTGGTGGCGATTCCGGCAGTTGTTGCCCATGGATTTCCGTCCCCAACAGTAGGATGATCACAAAAAACAGAAAACGTTTGACGTTATAGCGAAACAGGTTCATTCAGTACGTTTAAAAAATGAGAGATTGTTAGACAGGCTAAAGTTAGCCGATGGAATCTTACAGCCATATATTTTAAGCCAGCGGCAGATTAAAAAATTTTCTTAGGATGATGGCGATAGCGTCGGTTTCAGGTCAATTCCTTTTTAGTAGCAGTAATGGCATATAACATCGGGATTTTACCCTCCAGGTGTTTTATTCGAAACTTGCCAGATTCTACTTCCAGCGTATCGCGAAAACAGTTATATGGCGAATAGTCAAACTCTTCAAAGGAATTTATCTCAAGACCATGAGCAATCAGGCTATTCAATATCTCGCCGATGCCATGATTCCAGCCGGCAAATGGATATCCAATCAATGCGTTCCGGTCCGCATAATCGCCTGTTTCCGATTCGACAATAGGTCCGGTGTTAAAATAGTTATATCCGATCTTTTCAAAGGCTTCATCGAACATCCAGACCACGGGATGAAATTCCA
>DASZRP010000296.1:0-3464 GCA_035548895.1 Puia sp.
CCGTCCTTATGACAAGGACCGCGATGGATTTGTCATGGGCGAAGCGGCTGGGGTGCTGGTGCTGGAAGAATATGAACATGCCATAAAACGCGGGGCCAAAATCTATTGCGAAATAGCCGGAGGCGGTGCTACTGCAGATGCTTATCACCTTACAGCCCCGCATCCGGAAGGATTGGGCGCCCGTAATGTGATGATCGCAGCCCTCAAAGACGCGGGTATGCAACCGGAAGATATTGACTATATCAATACCCATGGCACTTCTACGCCGCTGGGAGATGGCGCGGAAGTAAAAGCAATCCTCGAAGTGTTCGGCGATCATGCATACAACCTGAATATCAGTGCCACCAAATCCATGACGGGTCACTGTCTCGGCGCAGCAGGCGTGATTGAAGCGATTGCCTGTATCAAAAGCGTGATCCATAACCTGATACCGCCGACGATCAACCATTTTACCGATGACCCCTTCCTGGATCCCCGACTGAACTTTACCTTTAACCAGGCACAGGAGCGGGAAGTAAGGGCGGCCCTCAGTAACACCTTTGGTTTCGGCGGGCACAATGCTTGCGTGATTGTTAAAAAATTCGTAGCTTGATTTTGTGCAATTGCTCAGAAAGCTTTTTCAGAAAAAGAACGATACAGTCTTTGCGAAACAACTGAAAGACCTCCTTGGTATTCGTACCGGGAATACCTTGCTTTACCGTACAGCACTCAGCCACCGCTCTGTCAAGGAAACACCCGACGAAAACAATGAAAGGCTCGAATACCTCGGCGATGCGGTATTGAGCGCCATAGTTGCCGACTACCTATTCAAAAGATATCCCTATAAAGGCGAAGGCTTCCTGACGGAAATGCGGAGTAAAATGGTGAACCGGCAACAGCTCAATGAGATCGCTTTGAAAATGGGCTTGCGGAAACTCACTTTCTATAACAAATTCGATAATGCGCTCAAAGGCAGCCAGATATTCGGCAATACCCTGGAAGCGCTGGTAGGTGCCGTTTACCTCGACAAAGGATATCGCCGGACCCAGGACTGGGTTTTGCGCCAGATTGTTTTGCCGCATATGTTCGTAGAAGATCTGGAAGCGATTGACATCAACCTCAAAAACAAACTCATCGGCTGGGCCAACAAAAATGGTCGTTCCCTCAGTTTTGAGCTGGCCGAAGAACGGATGGAAGGCAGTCGCCGCCTCTTTACCATGCATGCCATGCTGGACGGGGAACTGCTCGCCATGGGAAAGGGCTATAATAAAAAAGATGCCAGCCAGGTTGCTGCCCAGGTAGCGGTGGAAAAACTGGGTCTTTAGGTTTCCGCCTTTGCTGTTATGTCAACTGGCAGGCAAGATTCACAATTCATTCCCGACGATCGCTTCATTCTGACGGGATCTATGCTATCGCTCCGATCTTCCCTATTCACTGTATTCACTATTATCCTCCTTCTTCGTTCCCCGCATCCTGGCAAAGCTCCACCAGGACCCCATTGGTATCTTTCGGATGCAGAAAACAAACCCATTTATTATCGGCACCTTTTTTGGGCTTTTCCTGTAAAAGGGTGAAGCCTTCAGCCTGTAACCGTTGCATTTCTGCCGCTATATCAGCCACTTCCCAGGCAATATGATGGAGGCCTTCTCCTTTTTTCCGGATAAATCGCGCAATTACCCCTTCTGGATCGGTGCTTTCCAATAATTCGACCTTGGTATCACCCTGACGGAAAAAAGCGGTTCTTACCGCTTCTGAATCAACCGTTTCGGTTTTATAACAGGCAGTATTCAACAATTGCTCAAATAGCGGTACCGACTTTTCCAGGGATGCAACTGCAATCCCGATATGCTCTATTTTCAACATATCTCAAATATCCTGTTTTCCCTTTACGAAATTCGGAAAAACAAGCCCGGGGCACCAGCCTTACCGGTATCGTTCAACCTATTGCAGTAATTTTGTGTTACAGATATTGAAAAAGAATTGCTATGCTGAAACTGCCGATTTACCTGGATAATAACGCTACCACACCGGTAGATCCCCGTGTGCTTGAAGCCATGCTGCCCTATTTCCAAGAACATTTTGGGAATGCCGCCAGCCGTAACCACCCCTTTGGCTGGGAAGCTGAAGAAGCAGTGGATTATGCCCGTGAGCAGGTTGCCAAACTGGTAGGTGCTGACCCGAAAGAAATCATCTTCACTTCAGGCGCTACCGAAAGTGATAACCTGGCTATCAAAGGCGTATTTGAAATGTACGCCAGCAAAGGCAACCATGTCATTACCTGTGTAACCGAACACAAAGCAGTGCTGGATACCTGTAAACATATTGAAAGATTGGGCGGAGAAGTGACTTACCTGGAAGTGCAGCCGGATGGCCTGATCGATCTCGCACAATTGGAAGCTGCCATAAGACCGACAACGGTGCTTATTGCTATCATGTATGCCAACAATGAAATCGGAGTTGTACAGCCGATTCGCGCCATCAGCGCAATCGCCAAAAAGCATGGGGTATTGTTTTTTACCGATGCCACCCAGGCAGTCGGCAAAATACCGGTGGATGTGCAGAAAGACGGTATTGATCTGATGGCTATGACGGCGCATAAAATGTATGGCCCCAAAGGTATCGGCGCGCTCTATGTACGCCGTAAAAACCCAAGGGTCAAAGTAACTGCCCAGATGGACGGCGGCGGACATGAGCGGGGTATGCGCAGTGGCACGCTGAATGTACCCGGCATCGTTGGATTCGGGAAGGCCTGTGAACTGGCCCGTCTCGAAATGGCGGAAGAAATGAACCGGCTCAGTAAACTGCGTGATAAACTGGAATCTTCTCTCCTGCAATTAGAAGAAGCGTATGTCAATGGCAACCGGGATCATCGTTTGCCGCACGTGACCAATATCTCTTTCAAATATGTGGAAGGCGAAGGCTTGCTGATGGGCTTCAATAAAAATATTGCCCTTTCATCCGGTTCGGCTTGTACATCGGCTTCCCTGGAACCCAGCTATGTGCTCAAAGCACTGGGCCTGGGCGATGACCTTGCGCATAGTTCCCTGCGCTTCGGCCTGGGTCGCTTTACAACCGAAGAACAGATCGATTATACCATCGATGCGATAACGAATACCGTGAATAAGTTACGCGAAATGAGCCCGCTTTGGGAAATGTTCAAAGAGGGCATGGATATGAATAAGATCGAGTGGGCGCATCATTAATTTTTTAACCAGTACAAAATCTTCAACCATGGCATATTCTGACAAAGTGATTGATCACTATAACAACCCCAAGAATGTAGGGACTTTGGATAAATCCAGTAAAAATGTAGGGACCGGTCTTGTTGGTGCCCCGGAATGCGGCGATGTTATGCGCCTGCAGATCCAGGTAGATGATGCCACCGGCCTGATCACGGATGCGAAATTCAAAACTTTCGGATGCGGATCAGCTATCGCCTCTTCCTCCCTGGCCACAGAATGGCTGAAGGGTAAAACGGTTGATGA
>DASZRP010000297.1:0-10712 GCA_035548895.1 Puia sp.
AAACTTTTCATCTCTCCCTCACTGCCGGACATTTTCCTTACAACAACCAGGAAATACTGGTGAACGAGACGATGGCCAGGCGCCTGGGCTTCTCTTCGCCGGAGCAGATACTCGGGCATGGCTTTCGATGGGGACAGCCTACAGAACCTTCCATGCCCATTGTGGGCGTGCTGCGCGATTTCAACGACGGCTCTCTGAAAGAAAAGATCGGTCCCCTGGTTCTGATGAAGGGGACCGGCCAATATCCTCTGCTGGCCATTAAGATCGACTCTGTTCAGAAAGCCGTCGCACTGAAACAGGTGCAGGAAAAATTCCGGCAGACCTATCCGGAAAGCTTTTTCAATGCCAACTGGTTCGACGAACAGATCGCCGGCTATTACGATACCGAAGCGATGACCGCCAGGCTCTTTCGTGTTTTCTGTCTTCTCGCGATCTTCATTTCCTGCTTGGGGGTGTATGGACTGGTGGCTTTTATGGTGGTAAGAAAGACCCGAGAAGTGGGAATACGCAAGGTGCTGGGCGCTTCGGTGCAGAGCATCCTGTTTATCTTCACGCGCGAGTTTACGCGGCTCGCAAGCATAGCCTTTCTGCTGGCGGTGCCCGCCGGCATCTGGATCATGAACCAGTGGCTGAAAACTTTTTCCTACCATGTGCACATCGGCTGGTGGATTCCTGTTATCGCCATCCTGCTCTCTATGGGCATTGCCTGGATCACGATCGGGATCAAGGCCCTGCGCGCCGCCCTGAGCAATCCGATAGCTAGTTTGAGAACGGAATGATTTACAAATTCATCACCCGTTCCAGTGCTTTCCAGTTTAGAATGGATGTTCTCTGTTGCTGATAAGAGGTCTCGCCGGTATAGATCAGAAACGAGGGGCCCGGCGTGGATTGCATTTTTTCCCAGTAGTGAATGCCCTTTAAAAAACTTTTGCGGTAGGTAGCGCCGGCTTTTACTTCTACGGGAATAGCGCCCGTTGCAGTATCTAACAGGATGTCCACTTCGTTGCCTGTTCTGTCGCGCCAGAAATAGAAATTTCCACGCTGGCCCCGGTTAAAGCGTTGCTTCAGCAGGGACTGACAATCGCGTTTTTATACCAGGTTACCTGAATTTTCAATTCCTGAAAAGTAATATTTCGGTAATTCGACCTTAACAGTCCTTTCACAGTGTAGTCAGATTTTCGCTTCGCAATTCAATTTTCTTCTCAAAACTAAGTTATGAAGCACCATGCTGGCTGCAAGGCGACTTTCGTCGCCCTGATCCTCCTTTTGCCTTTTCTTTCCTTCGCCCAGGAATTGTTTACCGGCCATTTGCAAACAGCCAATGAGAAGCTGCCCGTGGCAGGCGCTTCCATCGTATTGCGCGGAATGAAAACGGGCACTTCTTCCGGGGTGGACGGAAGTTTTACCATCCGCGCCCATACCGGGGATGTGCTGTTGATCACCAGTATCGGTATCGCACCGGTCGAATACACAGTAGGCGATCAGCAGGAAGCCACCATCGTCGTACAGGCCAACGCGCGGGAACTGAATGAAGTGATTGTCACGGCAACGGGCATACGTAAAGAAGCCAAACGCCTTGGCTATGCGATCCAGAATGTCGACGCTTCCACGCTTACCCAGGCCCGTGAAGCCAATCCCATCAATTCCCTCAAGGGCAATGCCGCCGGACTTGCCATTAATATTACTTCGGAAATCGGACAGGCGCCCGACGTAGTGATCCGCGGGGAGAATAAACCGGAAGACCGCCCCATGTTCGTGGTCGACGGTGTGCCCATCTCATCCGATACTTATAATATCAATCCCGACGATATAGAGAGCTTCACCATCCTGAAAGGACCTAATGCCGCTGCCCTCTACGGTTTTCAGGGAAAGAACGGAGCCATCATCATCAATACCAAAAAGGGAAGCCGCGATAAGCGGGGATGGACTGTCACCCTGAATTCGAGTACCCAGTTCAACCATGGTTTTCTGGCCCTGCCGAAGTACCAGGACAGCTTTGGTCCCGGTGAAAACGGCAAGTATGCTTTTGGCGGCGGCGGTTCAAGTCCTGATTCCTATTTCGGCAATGGCGCCGTGGGCGTGGGTGTGAATGACTATGATTACGATGTCTGGGGGCCGCAGTTCCGCGGTCAGCTCCTGCCGCAGTACGACGGCGCTTACGATGTGACGCAGAACTACACCACCACTTTCGCAGACGGCAGCACTTATACCGGTCATGTACAACCGACACCCTGGGTGGCTCGTGGAAAAGACAACCTGAAGAAGTATATCCAAACGGGCCTCTTGTCGGTCAACAGCTTATCCGTGAGTTCCAGCACCGAGAAGAACGATATCCGCATTTCGGTAGGCAACAGTTACCAGCAGGGCATCGTGCCGAATACTTCTTTCAACAATGCCAGCTTCACCGCCAGCATTGTCCATCGTTTCGATAAGAAACTGAGCCTGACTTCCTATTTCAATTACAGCCGCCAGTCTACGCCTAATCTTCCCGACGTGGTATACGGGCCGAACAGCATGATCTATAATATCGTGATCTGGGCGGGGGCCGACTGGAGCATGAACGATATGAGGAATTACTGGCAGGACGGCAAGACGGGAATCCAGCAGAAATACGCCGAATACTATCGCTATAACAACCCTTATTTCATGTCGTACGAGTGGCTGCGTGGCCATCTCCAGAATAACGTCTACGGCTATCTCTCGCTCAACTACAAGCTGAACCAGCACTTCGATTTCCAGTTCCGGCCGGGCATCACCACCTACGATATGTTCAATTCGGAAAAGATGCCTTATTCCGCCGACGCCTATGGTCGTGAGCTGCGCCAGGGCGATTACCGGGAAGACCGCCGCGGCCTTTTCGAATCGAACAACGACCTGCAGGCCCGATATCACCAGAACGAGTTGTTCGGTTTCCTCGATGTCGGCGCTGTAGCCGGCGCTACAGTAAGGACCCTGAAGTTCAACTCTGATTTTACTTCAACCAATTACCTGAACGCTCCCGGAGTGTATTCCTTCTCCAATTCCCTGAACCCCATCACGGCCAGCAGCTTCTACTCCGACCTGCTCGTGCTGAGCGCCTATTATTCGGTTGACCTGGGATGGAAGTCGTATGTCACGGCCAGTATCACGGGCCGCGTGGATAAATCCTCCAGCCTGCCCTCGAACATCAGCAGTTATTATTACCCCTCTTTCAATATCGCTTCCGTGCTTTCCGAATATATCCGCATGCCCAAAGCCATTTCCTTCTTAAAGCTCCGGGCATCTTATGCTGAAAGCAAGAGCGGCGGCACCCTGCCCTATTTCTCACCCAACGTGAGCAAAACGCCCGCCGCGGGATACGGTTATTTCTATAATTCGCCTTACGACGGTCCGAGCTATTCCTTTACACAGACCTACACACTCGCGCCGACCTACAGCGGGCAGGTCAGCGCCGCCTATACCACTACCCTGGTCAGCCAGAGCGTGCATACGGCCGACCGTCGGGCCCTGGAGTTTGGCGCCGACATCCGCTTCCTCGATAACCGGATCGGACTGGACATCACCCGCTATCATTATCGCAATGACGGTATCATTCCCCAGCAGGTCTCTCAGGGATCAGGCTACAGCGCTTTCCTGACTAACGGGGATATTTATACGAATGATGGCTGGGAAGCCACCCTCATGGCCAGGCCATTCTCCAATCCCAAAGGCTTTAGCTGGACGGCCAGCATCAATTTCTCTACCTATGTCAGGAAATGGGTGCAGTTCAATTCGGCGCCCGATAATTACGAGAAGAACGGCGCACGCATCGATCTTGTTTATAGCGATGCCTTCGTCAGGACGCCCGACGGCAAGATGGTGATCGATAAAGCCTCCGGGCTCTATACGCGCATTTCCGATCTCGGTTCATCCGCTAAAAAGGTCTATGGCCATGCCGATCCAGACTGGCAGTGGGGTATCGTGAATGCCGTAAGCTATAAAACCTTCACGGTCCGCTTCCAGTTCGATGGAATGGTCGGCGGCGTAATCGAAGACAATATCCGCAAGAAAACCCTGCAGGGTGGCCGCCATATAGAATCAGCAACAGGCGCATTGGGCGCTGCCCGCCCATCCGACGAAGCTAATATCGCGGCTTACACCGCACAGGGCGTAAACCTCGAAGGTCCCAACGGCATACAGCTCGATCCCATTACCGGACAGATCACCAATATCAAGGAGCTGACGGAATCGGAGAATACCACCAAGAGTCAGGTGCAACCATTCGTTACCCGTGAAGCTTCTATTGCCGATCTCGATATTGTGAAGAAGACTTTTGCCAAGCTCCGCGAAGTAGCTATTACCTACAACTTCCCGCAACGCGTGCTGGGCGAACATGGTTTCTTCCACGGTGCCAGCGTTTCGCTGGTGGGCAGGAACCTGATCTACTTCTTTCCCAGCAAATACAAGGATATCGACGTCGACCAATACACGCAGGGCATATACAATCAGACGAGCACTGGGGTCTATGGAGGGATCTCGAACACCTCGGGACTGCAAACGCCAAGCACCCGCAGTTACGGAATCAACTTCAACCTGATCTTCTAATCCACACAAACGAATACAATGAAACCAACTTATCATATACTTTTTCTCCTGGTTGCGGCGGCGCTCTTTGCAGCCTGCAATAAACAGATCGCGGAAAAACAGGCCAATCCCAATAACCCTTCCAGCGTGCAACCCAACCTGATCCTCGGTACCGTGCTCACCGATCTCTCCGGTACAGGCGCCTATGGCCGCCTCGGCGGCACCGGTTCATCCGAAGGCATCAATTCCTGGGACGGCGCCCATCGCTGGAACCAATATCATTGCAGCAACTACGATTACTACGATAACAATATCTACTCCTGGACCAACGGCTCCTTCGATTCCTATCTTGTGCTCACCGATGTGGACCGCATGCAGGAGGAGATCACTTCCCGCGGCGGCAATGCCCTCAATCCTTTCGAGGCCATCGGCCGGTTCATCAAAGCTTATTACTATTACAACCTCAGTTCCCTTTTCGGCGACGTGCCGCTCAGCGATGCGTTGCAGGGACTGGAGAATTTCAAACCGTCCTACACCTCGCAGGAGAAAGTATTCGCCTATGTATTGGACGAGCTCGACTCGGCAAACAATGATCTGACCCAGCTCATCTCGAACCAGGACAATACCCTGTCGAAAACCCAGGATATTTACTATGGCGGGAACCTGACCGCCTGGCAGAAACTGGTGAACTCCTTCAAGCTGCGTGTGCTGATCGCCCTCAGTAAAAGAGCGGACGACGCTACGCTGAATGTGGCCGCACAGTTTTCCGTTATCCTCAGCAATCCCTCGAAGTATCTCGTTTTCGAAAGCCAGGACGACGACCTGAAGTTTATTTACAATCCCGGAGAGACCAATACCTACAGTATTTATCCGTTTAATCCTACCAACTTTGGGTCCATCGCACAGCGTTTGAACATGGCCGATACTTATGTGGGCACGCTGACCTCTTTAAGCGATGCGCGCGTATTTACTACCAGCGAACCGGCCTGGGCCCTCGCGGGCAATGATCCTAATCCCGCGCAGTATAAATATTTCAAAGGCGCCAGCACGGGAGAGCCCCTGGCTACCATGTACGGGAATGCCACAGCCGGATTGTATTCCTTCATCAATCGCTATCGCTATTATTCAAATTATACCGGTGAACCGGACGTGCTCGTCGGATACAAGGAAATGTGCTTTAATATTGCTGAAGCCATTGAAAGAGGATGGATCGGCGGCAACGCTGAGGACTGGTACAAGAAAGGGATTACGGAATCGATGGCTTTTTATGGCATAGACATTAATCAGACCAGCCACGCCGCTTATTTCCTTCCGCCCACAGCCAATTCCGTAACACAGGTTCAGTCTTATCCCTTCAATTTCGACTTCGCTGCTTATTACGCACAGCCTGCGGTTAAACTCTCTGCCGACGCTGCCACGGCAATCGGCCAGATCGTATTGCAGAAATACATCGCGACCTTCCAGAACTCCGGCTATGAAGCCTATTACAACTGGAGAAGAACGGGCGTGCCCGGCTTTCAGGGTGGCAGCGGCGTAGGCAATAACGGCGATATACCGAAGCGCTGGGCCTACCCGGTAGCGGAGCAGGTAGTGAACACGGAAAACTGGAAAGCGGCAGTCACTGCACAGCAGTTTTCGGCAGATGATCTGAACCAGGTAATGTGGCTTATCAAATAAACTAACTTGCTGCTATGCCAGGAAGAAGAGCAATCGTTATCGGCGCCGGGATCGTGGGGCTCGCTACTGCGCGGGCCCTTGCGATAAAAGGATATGCCGTGGAAGTTTTTGAACGGGGTCACCAGGCCCTGGGCGCTTCAGTACGAAATTTTGGTATGATCTGGCCTATCGGTCAGCCCCAGGGGAAATTATACCAGCGCGCAATGCGCGCGCGTGAATGCTGGGTCTCCATTGGCGACCATGGAGCGCTTTGGTACGATCCGGTGGGCAGCCTGCATGTGGCCTGTCAACCCGATGAATGGCAGGTGCTTCAGGAATTATATGAAGGCTTTCGCGGGGAAGGCCGCTGTGTGAAACTGTTGAACCGGGATGAACTGCTTGAGTTGTCGCCCATCGCCCACCGAAAGAATTGCATTGGGGGATTATACAGCGAGGAAGAGATCATCGTAGACCCGAGAAAAGCGCTGGCCGCACTGCCTGGCTACTTGGAAGAAACCTATGGCGTCAAATTTCACTGGGGCAGGACCGTTACCCACTGCGCCACGGAACAGGTGCTCGCCGGAAGCAAATTATATAATGCCGACCTCGTCTTTATATGCAGCGGGGCCGATTTCGAAACCCTGTATCCGCAGCTGTTCAGTGAAATGCCCATCACCAAATGCAAATTGCAGATGATGCGCCTGGAATACCCGGAGCAGGAAAGGATAGGCCCTGCTCTCTGTGGGGCGCTATCGCTGGTGCATTATGCCAGTTTTCGTACGGCGGCTTCTCTACCTGTCCTGCACCAGCGCTTTAAAAAGGAGATGCCGGAATACCTGCACTGGGGCATCCACGTCATGGTATCGCAGCAGGATCACGGACAGCTCACAGTGGGCGACTCGCACGAATACGGGCTTTCACCAGATCCCTTCGACCGGCAGTTCATCAACAAACTTATCCTGGACTATCTTCAAAGCTTTACCCAATTACCGGAGTATTGCGTGACGGAAAGCTGGAACGGCGTTTATCCCAGGCTGACGGATGGGAATACGGAGCTGTTTCTTTCCCCGGAACCTGGTGTATATATTATCAATGCCGTTGGTGGCGCTGGCATGACATTGTCTTTCGGGTTGGCTGAAGAACTTGTAAACGAAATTTAAAAAAGAAACGACTGTATGATCCGGATGGTAGTCTTCGATATGGCCGGCACGACGGTAGATGAACAAAACCTCGTATATAAGACCCTGCATGAGGCGATACTCGATGGCGGCCTTTCAGTCGATTTCAGCGAAGTGCTGCGGCTCGGCGCAGGCCGTGAAAAGAAGGATGCCATCGCGACCATCGTGAAGCAATACGGAACCGAATCGGCATTGGAAGTGACGGACCAGATCTACGACGATTTTATGCAGCGACTGGAAATAGCCTACCGCGATGCGGAAGTGATCCCAGAACCGGGAGCTGAAGCTTTATTTGACTGGCTGCGCAAGAAAGGCGTGTACGTCGTATTGAATACTGGCTATAATCGCGAGACGGCAGACGGCCTGATGAAGAAGCTTAATTAGCATGTACCCGATACCGTGGATGCCCTGATTACAGCTTCCGAAGTTATGGCGGCGCGTCCCGCCCCCGATATGATCTCCCTGGCCATGGACCAGTTCGGCATCGACGACGGCGGCGAAGTGGCTAAGGTCGGCGACTCCATGATCGACATTGAAGAAGGAAAGAACGCGCCGTGCGCACTCACCATCGGAATTACCACGGGCGCCCACACCCGTGAGCAATTAGAATCGGTTCACCCCGACTATGTGATCGATCACCTGCTGGAATTAAAAGAATTGCTGACGGATCGGATCTGATCCTGGCTGTTTCCCCTGGTTCTCAAACGGGTTTACTGTGATAAAGCCTCCCTGTTTTTACTGCCACTCCTCCCGTGTTTTAACGGTATGCTGCCCCGAATGCCTGAGGTAAATTGGGCGGCGTACCCGGATCAGGCCTTTCCCGGCGGGAATGTCCTTCCGGATTTAATAATCATGAAATAAAATTTCATATTTTGAAATTTTATTTTAACTTTGCAATAGCAGCGATGGTGGTGATCAGTTACAGGACCATCCGGGATTTTATCGACCGGCATCCTGATGTTGAAGACCAGTTGAATAATTGGTATGTCATTGCCCAAAAAGCAGATTGGTCGAATTTTTACGGGCTGAGGCAAATATTTAACTCCGTCGATGCGGTGGGAAACGATCTGTATGTGTTTAATATCAAGGGGAACAATTATCGTTTAATTGTACGGATTATTTTCCGGGTAAGGACCATGTACATTAGGTTCGTTGGCACGCACCATGAGTACGACCGGGTCAATTTGGATGAACTTTAAAAAATTATTGTATGTCAAATCGTAAATCGAAAATTGCAACAGAGAAGGAATACAATGCAGTAATGAAAAAAATTGATGCATTGATGAGAAAGGGAGAAAAGAACCTGACCCGCCCGGAAGCACAGCAAATTGAAGAAATGGCCCTTCTGGCGCAAGCTTATGAAAAGACGATGTATAAGGTTCATCCCCCCAAAACGCTCGAAGGCCTTATCGAGTTAAAAATGTATGAGCGAAAACTCAGGCAAAAAGAACTGGCCAGCTTGTTGGGGATGGCTGAACCAAAGCTGTCTCAAATCATGACCCGCAAGCGTAAGCCTGATCTGGTCTTCCTGAAAGCGGTGCATAAGCTTTTAGGAATTGACGGAAATATTCTGCTCGAATATGCCTGATCTTACCCCACCTGGGGCTTGACGGCCAGGAAAAACCGGAAGATGGTTCCTTTACCCGGCTCGCTGCTTACTTCAATAGCGCTTTGGTGCAGTTCCAGGATTTTCTTGACGATGGCCAGTCCGATACCCATACCTTTCTTGGGAGTGGCTTCTTTATCAATTTGTTTATAGCGTTCGAAAATATAGGCCTGGTCTTCCCTGGTGATGCCGATGCCGGTGTCCATCACCTGCACTTTCACTCCGGCGGTAGTTTCTGATAACTGAATCGTTATGCGCCCTCCATCGGGCGTGAATTTGAAGGCATTGTCCAGCAGGTTCTGGAAAACCCTTTCCGTAAGTGCGATGTCGGCAAAAACGGATGGCAGCGGGGATGGCATTTCCAGGTCGAGCCGGATGGAACGTTTATCGGCTTTGAGCTGATAAGCTACCAGGATGTCCGACGCAAGCTCACCCAGCGGAAAAAGTTCTTTTTCCGGGGTCACGAGGTTGGCTTCGAGCTTGGCATACTGAAAGAGTTGCTCTACCAGTGCGGAGAGCTTTCGGGCGCTATCGTGCACCACAGAGAGAAATTTATGCTGCTCTGCCGGTGAGATCTCGTCTTTTTTCATCATCAGTGTTTCTACATAACCCTGCATGATCGATAAAGGAGTTCGCAGATCGTGCGACACATTCGCGATCAGTTCCTGCCGGAATCTGTCCGTTGCTGTGATCTTTTCGAAGTTTTCTACGATTACATCAGCCATTTCGTTGAAAGTGGAGGTGAGCATGCCCAGGTTGCCGCGGGCATGTCCTTCAATCCGTGCTGAATAATCGCCTTCCTTGAACCGCCTCACTACGCGGGCAATGCTGTTGATGTTGTCGGTGATCAGAAAGAAGGTCACGATGCCGACAATAAATGCGACCGATAGTGCAATAAGGAAAATATAGATACCGAGCCGGAAGTAAAATTGGCTGTTAAGGGTCAGCAGCACTTCCTTTTGTTTTTCACTCGCTAATACGGCATAGACATAACCCCCCAGTTTTCCATTCTCATAAAGCGGAGCGGTGGAAAAGATACTCGGTTCATCCGGTTGCTTGGGATTATCGCCCATTGGCCGGTGCATAGGATCGGCCGCCAGCCATTGCTTTATTTTGTCCAGGTTTACCCGGCGTATCTGCACCGTGGTATCAGGTACCACGTAGTCAGTGATATTGCCCAGCGTGTCGAGCAGGTAGACTTCCACGCTGGGATTGGCCACCATGGTGGAATGGATAATATCGTGTGTGACGGCCGTATCGGGTTTGCCGTTCTTCAGGGGTTTGGTGAAACTGGCCAGGTGGGCCGCGATATCGCCAAACAGTGCCTGATGCGCAGCAGTGTAATACGATTTGGAGAATCGCGAAGCGATCAATACAAATACAATACCCAGCACGATCAGCAGCCCGGTGAAAACAGCGGCGATTTTCCAGAAGAGCAGGTTGCCCCGGATGGTTCGGATAGACATAGTTATAGTTCTTCGTTAAACCGGTAGCCTACGCCCCAGGTGGTTAATATAAATTCCGGCCTGGCCACATCGGCCTCTATCTTGCCACGCAGACGGTTGATATGGCTGTTCACGGTATGCTCATAGCCTTCGAAGTCGTAGCCCCAGACCAGGTTCAGCAGGCGTTTTCGGCTATAACTCTTACCGGGGTTTGAAGCCAGCAGAGCGATCAGCTCAAATTCCCGCGGCGAGAGGTCGATGCGGGTATTGTTGAGTGATACCTTT
>DASZRP010000298.1:0-5995 GCA_035548895.1 Puia sp.
CGCTGAAACCGACTGGAGTTGGAATACTTCCATTGCTGATTTCGATAATGACGGATATCGCGATCTCATCGTGACCAACGGCTATCCCCGCGATGTGACCGACCACGATTATTTAACCTATCGACAGAATGCTTCCGCCGCTGTTTCAAAGCAAGACATGATCAACCAGATACCACAAATCAAGCTGGCCAATTTTGCTTTCCGTAACCAGGGAGACCTTCATTTTGAAAATACCACTACTGCCTGGGGCATGGACCAGCCG
Source organism: Puia sp. (assembly GCA_035548895.1). GTDB lineage: Bacteria > Bacteroidota > Bacteroidia > Chitinophagales > Chitinophagaceae > Puia. The sequence continues at coordinate 263 of DASZRP010000298.1, forward strand.
TCCTTTTCCAACGGCGGCATTTACGTTGACCTTGATGGCGACGGCGATCTCGATTATGTGATCAACAATATTAACGATGAGGCCTTTCTCTATCAGAATACGACCAATGAACCGGGCAAATCCGCCACTCGCCACTACCTGGATATCCGTTTTCACGGTGAACTGAAAAATATTGAGGGAATTGGCGCCCGCGCCGAAATTCATTATGGAAATCATCAGCTTCAGGCAGCAGAAAATATTCCTTATCGCGGATACCTTTCCACCGTTGCTTCCGGAGTGCATTTCGGACTGGGAAATACTGATCTCATCGACTCGGTAGTGATTTTCTGGAATAACCGGCTGAAACAAACGCTCTACAAGATACCGGCCGACCACGTGCTGAAGGTCGATATCCGTAACGCGGATCACTATACCATTGAACCGCCGGCAACAGATACCGGTCTCTTTGATGAAGTGCTACCGGAGAAGAGTATTTCATATCTGCATAAGGAAACAGACTATATCGACTTCGATCAGGAGCACCTGCTGCCGCATAAATTATCTCAATATGGTCCCGGCCTGGCTGTCGGCGACGTGGACGGGAATGGGCTGGATGATATCGTTATTGGGGGGAACCGGAGTCAGCCGCCGGCCTGTTTCCTGCAGCAGCGCGACGGGAAAATGCTGAGAAAGGATTTCCCTGTTATCTACGGCCCGGATTCCCGGGAGCCGGAAAACATGGGCATGCTGCTGTTCGACGCGGACAACGACGGCGACAACGATCTTTATCTCACCAGCGGTAGCAACGAATTTGTAAAGAACACTAAAAACTACCAGGACCGTTTTTATGTCAACGACGGCAAGGGCAATTTCCGGTTGGACACGGCTGCAATACCCCGGAATTATGTTAGCAAAAGCTGTATTAAGGGCGCTGACTTCGACCATGATGGCCGGATCGATCTTTTTATTGGCGGACGGGGCATTCCGGGAAATTATCCGCTTCCGGTATCCAGCTTTATTTACCGGAATATGAGCGTAAACGGGCAATCCAAATTTGTCGACGTGACCCATGAAGTGTGTCCCGGACTGGAAAATATCGGCCTCGTCTGCGACGCGTTATGGACCGATTTCGACAATGACGGCTGGATGGATCTGATCGTTGTCGGCGAGTGGATGTCCATCCGGTTCTTTCACAACGATCATGGCAGATTAAAAGATATCAGTTCGCAGACCGGAATTTCCGGCGAGACCGGATGGTGGAACAGTATTACAGCCGGAGACTTCGACAACGATGGCGATATGGATTATGTCGTTGGCAACCTGGGCTTAAATTCCTTTTATCGTGCCAGTCATCAATATCCCATCCGGATCTATGCCTCCGATTTCGATCATAACGGCGTGCTGGACGCTATCCCCACGCTCTATCTGCCCGACCAGGACGGCAGACTGCACGAATATCCTGCCCAGACCCGCGACGATATACTGCTGCAATTACCCGGTTTAAGAAAGAGATTTCCAACTTACAAGGATTTCGGAAAGGCAGATATACATGATATCCTTTCCAAAGAAAGCCTGGATCATGCGCTCAGGCTGGAAGCCAATCAAATGGCCAGCGTCTATATCGAGAACCTCGGTAATGGCCGGTTCGCCATGCATCCGCTCCCGGCCCAGGCGCAGTTCGCCCCGGTGTATGGAATGCAGGCCGACGATTTTAACGGCGATGGCTACCTGGATCTGTTGCTTTGCGGCAATGACTTCGGAACTGAAGTGAACCTGGGCAGATACGATGCGCTGAATGGCTTGCTGCTGCTGGGCGACGGTCACGGAAACTTTAAACCCACTTCTGTATCAGGCGGCGGTATATATATTCCCGGCGATGCTAAAGCGCTGGTAAAACTAACAGGCAGCGATAATCAATATCTGATCGCCGCTTCTCAAAACCGGGGAGAACTGAAAACATTTCGTTTACACAAACCCGGTATAGCGGTTCGGACAAACCCCAACGAAACAGCCGCCTATCTGCTGCTGAAGTCGGGGAAGACCAGAAAGGAAGAAATTCCCTATGGCAGTTCTTTTCTTTCTCAATCGTCCCGGACTATCTGGCTGAATTCTCAGGTACGCCAAATTACGCTGACAGATAATACCGGAAATAAAAGGGAGATTACTCCCTAAATTTGTGCTTTCAATTTTCTTACGCTATGATGTCTTTACGCCGGTTCCGTACCCATTTCAAGAGGCTTTTCTATCTGCTTTTATTGTCCGGAATTCTCCCTAACCATGGAAGAACGCAAAGCTTGTCGTCTCATACTAACTGGCCCGATATGATCTGGCGTGTCAGTCTGCTTCGAAACGACGGAAAGGAAATCCCTTTTAATTTCCGGACCACGGATAGTGTCGGGCGGCCGGTACTATATGTCATGAATGGGAAAGAGCGGTTGCTGGTTGACAGCATACGAATAAAAAAAGATTCCGTGTTCATTGAAATGCCTTTTTTTGACTCGCATTTTGCCCTGCGCTTCTCAGGCCAAAGAAAACTGGAAGGCCAATGGATAAAGCGTTATGGCCACCGGGAAGTCAGTTTACCCTGTGTGGCCCTTGGCGGAGTACAGGAGAGATTTCCTGCGTCCACCCCTCCTGCTTTCAATGTCAGTGGAAGATGGGCGGTTCAATTCAGCGAAAACGGTTCACCGTTAGAGGAATCCGTAGGCGAGTTTCAGCAAAGCGGTTCATCCGTCACAGGCACTTTCCTGACTACCACGGGAGATTATCGCTTTCTGGAAGGCGTGGTGGACGGGGATTCGTTAAAGCTTTCGACATTCGATGGCGGTCATGCTTATGCCTTCACGGCGAAGATTACGGACAATAAAACATTGGCCGGTGGAAATTTCTATGCCGGAGCAACGAGCCAGGAAACCTGGACCGCAACGAAGGATGAAAAAGCGGCACTCCCCGATGAATACAGCATCACTACGCTGAAAGATCCGGCGCAGGCCAACCTGAATTTCAGGTTCAAAAGCACGGAAGGCAAATGGGTCTCTATCAAAGACAGCAGGTTCCGGCATAAAGTGGTCATTGTTCAGATCATGGGCTCCTGGTGTCCGAACTGCATGGATGAAACCAAATTCCTCAGCGATTATTACAAAAAGAACCAGCATCGCGGAGTAGAAATTATCGGGCTGGCCTATGAAAGAACAACCAGCTTTGAAGAATCGAAAAAATCGCTGCAGGCATTCCGAAACCGTTTTCAGGTAACTTATCCGTTTCTGATTAGCGGCGTGGCCGTCACCGATACGCTGAGGACAGAAAAAACGCTGCCGCAACTGAACCGGCTGGTAGGTTTCCCGACCACCATATTCATCGACAAAATGGGCCGCGTCAGAAAAATTTCTACCGGCTTCAACGGTCCGGGAACCGGCGATCACTATGAGATATTCGAGAAAGAATTCAATGAGCTCGTCGATGGATTGCTCGCGGAATAGACTATGATTTTCTTACAACCAGTGTTAGATACCGGTTATTAAGCCCTTCCTTCAAAAGTGATACAAGCCGGGCATAAAGCACTCCAGGATGATAAATGTAGAACTTAACCAAAGATCTGACATCTCGAACAGGGCGATCTGCTGATTTTGGATTTAATTGCTTCAATGAATACGACTGGACCTGAACCAGGGACGCAATTTCTGTAAATCCAAAATAATTCAACAGCTTCTTTAAACTGGATTGTGAAAAATTTGAAAGGTGATAGTGATTGCCGTCCGTAGACGGAGTAACCGGGGCCGAAATGATCAATACACCGCCAGGCTTCAATAGTGTATTCATCTTCTCCACAAATAGGCTCGGATTTGGAACATGCTCTATCGTTTCAAGTGAAACAATGCTATCGAACAATTCCGCAGGCATAAAATCCGAAAACCCGCTGCACACAAAGTCAATCCTCGGATGCGCATAGTGGTGACGTGCATAGTGAATAGCGGATAGCGAGACGTCAACCGCAGTGCAGCGGCTTTCGTTCAACCTAATATCATTTATCATTTGAAATGAACCGTAACCCACACCGCAAGCCAGATCAAGTATATTCCCGGGAACAACGTGATCTCCCGCAAAACGATATCTATTCTGATGCAGTTCCAGTATTTGCTTATTAAAAGGAATGCTGAGATCCATTTCATCCGGTACAATTCTTTCCATTGAAGATTCAAGCATCTGTTTGCTGTTGAAGATCAATGGAATTCAGCGATTGTTTGCGTATCAGCTCAATCAGCATATTTTCGAGTTTATTGATCTTTGAGTATAAAATCAATACGATATAACCAAAAATCAAAATTGCCAGATAGAAAATAAGATCTGCCCCCCTGCCTATGCCTAATAAATGGGCCAGTCTGTTGGTTAACTCCGGATAAATTACAAAAACAATCCCGGACAACAGCAACAAAGAGACAAGCAATTTGTCAATAACAGGCTTGCGAAACCGCCGGAGATAACCGACAAATAATAAAAGCAGCGCAACAAGGAGAATAATCTGTATAATTTTCATATCAATTTCTTTTAAAAAGTAAATGAAATAAAATAGTCAGAGATTCCGATAAACGTTGACCTTTTCGTTTTGAATAAACTGTATAATCCACATGAACCGGAATTTCCTGATATCTCAGTGAAAATTTCTGAACACAAGCTAAAATTTCCGTTGCATGAGCCATTCCGGGTTGTTCAAAATGCACCGACCAGAGCGCTTTCTTGTTTAACGCACGGAATCCATTGTGTGCATCTGAAAGCAGCAAACCGGTTAACGCATAGTTTATCCAGCGGCCCGCAAAAAGCACTATTCTTTTTATTATTCCGGCCTGAACGGGCTTCCCGTTAAGAAATCTGGATCCAAAGACTATATCACATTCTCCGTGGATCAGCGGTTTTAACAGGTGTTGAATCTCTGAAGCCCAATGCTGACCGTCTCCATCAAAATGAACGACAAAATCTCCATTTAGCCGACGGGCGGCTTCCATGCCAGTTTCCAGGGCAGCGCCCTGACCAAGATTTACGGAATGCCGGATCAGGATAACAGGGAGTTCCGCTGCAATTTCGCTGGTCCGGTCGAACGAACCATCATCAACAACGATCACCCGATATCCGAACTGCAAAACGGACTCAATCACCTCCCGGATAACCGATGATTCATTAAAAGTAGGTATGACTACATAAATCTTCAATTTTTTAACCCTGGTGTTATGCTGGAGGTGTAATAGAAAACTCCTGCCTGTTCAAATTCAAGCCTGGTCTCATATCTTCGGAAAAATGAGGGGAAGACATATGGACGATTCGTGTTAATAATTGTAATCAAAAGGATAGGATTGGACGTCGGAACCCCGTCAGCCATCAACTGGGCATCTGGCACGGATGCGGCTCCAGACAGGCTGCAGATATTTGAGATATCCATGGTGTTTGAACAAACGGCAACTTTTCTGCCAGACGAAACTTTTTTCATGGTCAATTCAAGTCCATCGAGATAAATATTTCCCGAATTTATTCGTATACCGTAATTCCTTTTAATAGCTATTTCCTTAAATAAGTAATACGCTCCATGCGTTAACTCACCAATTATTATCAGAATTACTGCAAATCTTAATAAGCGGTTTGTCGTTCTGCCAAAAAAACGCGACCCTTCGGAGAACAGACAAATCATAAATTGCAGTATGAATACCGAAAACACAGCATAATAACGCGTCTCCTGGTAATAGACCCAATCGGGAGTCCGGATGG
>DASZRP010000299.1:0-3642 GCA_035548895.1 Puia sp.
ACATTTAAGGATATGCTCTACACATTCGATACCCACAAGGGAACACAGACCAGCAAGACAATGGACCGCGGGGCTTCCGGACAGCATCATTTTCTCATCCCTCCGCAAACGATCTGGTTTGAAAAAACGCTGGTCACCCCACTATTATTTGGCACGTCCCTTAGCAGCACTTTGCTGAAGACCATCCTACAGTCGCAGCCGTACGAGTAGCAAAAATGAAAACACAGTCGTTAGGGACAAACTATGAGATTACGGTTAAGGCTTTTAAGATATCAGAGTAAACGATGATCTGGTTTAATAGCCAGTATTATCCAATTCAAATTTTATTCGGTCTGCTTCAATTAACTGCCTTAATTCATTTTCGTCAGGAAGATAAAGCCGGTATTTGCTGGCAAACAATTTCTCGTTTTCGGCCATTACTGAATACTTTACAATAGTTGCGTCTTTTTCGGTGCATAGAATGATGCCAATCGTCGGATTATCATCCTGACCTTTTTTCAAATCGTTATACATCCTGATATACATGTCCATTTGACCGACCGCCTCATGGGTCAACCGGCAAGTTTTCAAATCAATCAGTACATAGCATTTAAGATAATAATTGTAAAATACGAGATCAATATAGAAATCAGATGTATCAGTAGCAATGCGTTGTTGTCTTGCGACAAAAGCAAAACCCTTCCCTAATTCCATTAGAAATTGATGAATATTAGAGATAAGCGCCGCCTCTATGCTAGTTTCCGTCTGGTCATTATTTGCAGGGAAACCAAGAAATTCAAAAAGATATGGATCTTTTATAAAATGCGATGCCTTACTAGACTCATTTTGAGGAAGTTCGAGCAATCGCCCAAGGTATTGACTATCAATGTTTCGTTGCAAAATTCTGGTGTTCCAGTTTCCTTCCGCAGCGTAGTTAACAAGTTGATGTCTAAGCCTTTGATTTTTAACGCGACTTAAAATCCGGTAATGAGTCCAGCTCAATTCAGGACGCACTGCGTCCCAAATCCTGAAAGCAAGAAAGAAGTTTCTCATATTCCTTAGGTTGCTTTCATCAAAGCCTTTTCCAAATTCAATCGTAAGCTGGCTGGCGAGAGTTTTTAAAACGGCTTTACCATATTCCGCCCTGTTTTTCCCTCTTTGCTCACCTTCAATAATTAATTGACCAATTTCCCAATACATCTTAAGCAAAACAATATTGGTACTTTTATAAACCGCTGCTTTTGCTTGCGATACAACACGTATTACAGCACGGTACAAGGACTGATATGTATTTTTCACAGAATCGTGCGCCGCCATTGCATTAAAGTTCCAGACTGACATAGTCAGTCTTTGCCAACACTGTAATATCAATGCTAAAATTGAAAATAAATACAGTAACACGGAACAGGGATTAAACCCTCCGAAGACGAGAAAATCACCTTATGAAAGCTGATGTGCTACCTCAACTATAGGATTCAGTATTCATGTCGTCCCTGGTTCAGGCGCTCGGTCAGCTCGCTCTTCGTTATCGTTACCTGTTTACCCACGGGCTTGCCATTGCGGAACGTATTGGCGGTGATCTGCGTCGCGCCCATGGGAAACAGGATCGGTTCACCGGTATACTTCGGATAGTAAGGATCCGGGTTGGTGCCATCGAAACTGTAGTAGATATCGAGGCCGTTTATTTCGCTCGAGAGTTTTACGGATAGACCTTTCTCCCCGCCCCTGACCGGCGTATAGATCACATTGTAAGCGCTCCGCGCATATTTAATTCCCGCCGCATCGAGTCTCGGGAACTGGCCTTCCATTCTTGTAATAAAATCATTCCAGTTGCGCGAAGCTTTCGGGCTCCAGTACACTTCTGCAAGTGCCAGCCCACGGGGCCAGGTCATGTATTCCGCGTGGCGGAAATTCGGTACGCGTTCCGTCCAGAGATTTCCCTGTCCGCCCAGTATATATTTTTCATCAACGCTGTCAGGCACCGGATCATAATGATAGGAATCGCTGAGCCGGCAAAGACCGTAAGTGGGTGGTTCAACACTGCTTTCACCCTGATAAAGGTCGAGGTAGCAATAGTCCCATGGCGTCATCACCACATGATGATTCATGCGGGCGGCTTCAATACCTCCCTTCATTCCCCGCCAGCTCATCACCGTGGCTTCGGGGGCAAGGCCTCCTTCGAGTATTTCATCCCAGCCGATCAGCTTTTTGCCCTTGCTCTTCAAAATGCCTTCGATGCGTTTTACAAAATAACTCTGCAGTTCTTCCACGTTGGCCAAGTGTTCGTCGGACATGCGCTTACGGCATTTGGGACAGTCGGCCCAGAATCCCTTATATGCTTCGTCGCCGCCGATGTGAATATATTCCGACGGAAAAAGTGTCGCCAGTTCGGTGAATATTTTATCCAGCATCAGGAAAACAGAATCGTTGCCGATACAGAGCGCATTATCTACCCGGTTGGGCGTCCGGAAACCGGCATTCACACTGTATTGCTGCTGCGTGCAGGAAAGGTTGGGAAAAGATGCGATCAGCGCCAGGCTATGCGCCGGAACATCGATCTCCGGCAGAATGGTGATGTTGAGGTCTTTTGCATAGCGGATCATTTCGCGCATATCCTCCTGCGTATAGAATCCACCGTCTGTGGCTTGCTCATTGGCCAGGGCAGGCAGGAATTCTCCCCAGAGACCTGTGCGCGGTACGCGCCATGCGCCGGTTTGGGTGAGTTGCGGCAGACTTTTGATTTCAATGCGCCAGCCCTGGTCATCGCTCAGGTGCAGGTGCAGCACATTGTATTTGTAACGGGCCATCTGGTCCATATAGCTCATCACTTCCTTCTTGGTAAAGAAATGACGGCTTACGTCGAGCATCAGTCCCCGCCAGTGAAAACGCGGATAGTCGGTGATCGTGACACAGGGAGCCCGCCAGGCAATGCCGTGGACGAGCTGGTCGCTTTCTATTTCAGGAGGCAGAAATTGCAGGAAGCTCTGTATCCCGTAAAAAATGCCGGTGGGATGATTGGCGGTGATCATCACCTGCGAGGGCTTTACTGACAGGCGGTATCCTTCGCTGCCCAGGGCCGGATCTTCTTTCTCATTCAGGTTAATGACGAATGTCGCGGAACGGCTGTTCGTCATCGCTGTTCCGTAGCCGGTAGATTTTCCAATCCGATCCGTGAGTACTGCTAAAGCGGTCTTTACTTCCGGATCGTCTTTCGCATTGATACTGATTTTGGCGGGAAGGGTAAAATGGCCTGCATCCCGGGTCAGTTGAACCGGTTTTGGAATAATGGAAATGCTGTCCTGGCTAAAACCGGTGAGCAGACTGAAAAGGGCTGCCAATAAACTGATCGTTCTTTTCATGATGAGATTTGAATGAGGCGCCTGGTGTGTAGGAAATTCATGGCGCCTGGATCTGATTGATTTGGTAAATACCGGCAGTACTTCTTCTGGTTAGATTTGAATCGCAAAATCATTTCTTTTGTAACAATTCTTCAGGAAATCCGTGTTTCTTAAGAAATAACCTGGACTGTTCGTCTTTCCTTAAAAAATAAGGATCATTATCATAATCCTTAACCTTCAGTTTGGTTTTTACCGCGGTATTCTTTTTCTTTATTTGATGCTTTTTCTCAGGCGCCATTTTAAGTCTCATTTTTAGATCAATAAA
>DASZRP010000300.1:0-5450 GCA_035548895.1 Puia sp.
AGCTACTTTTGAAAACGATACCTATCGTGGTATCATCGATCATTCTAAATGATTTAACGGACTGGGTATCCAATGACCAGTTTAATTTGCTCAGGCATGCAGCCTCTTTATGTGCCGTAAAGACCGTTTCATGTTCATATCCGCAGATCGTATCTTTTCCGGAGATGACCGGAACTGAGCAGACGCTCACTTGCTTGCAGATCTCCTCTTTTGTAAAGCCTGTATTTTCCTGCGTCAGTTGGACCGGTATCTCCCTAAGCACATTATCCTCCGTATAATCCCACTGAAATGGCGCCGGCTTAAGCGTGAAAGGTATAAGATGCATAAATGCAGTATCACTGGAAACAATACAGTCGCTTGTTTTAGTGATATTCTTATCAAAAGAAAGATAATCCAAGCCGCAGTCACCAGTTGGGGAAGCGCAGTTTGTCGTGTGAATAAAGAGTTTATTATTTGTAAAATAACTTAGCGGAGGCAGGAAAAAATTACCGTCCGCCGGATCAGCATACTGTATTCTCTTTTGAGTTAAAATATTACCCTGCTGGTCTACCCGTCCGTAATAAAGACTTTTTTCCTGACCCCTGGATATGCCATACATCAGATCGCCATCATCGGAAACAACGGCATTTTTACCAACTCCTCCCCAACCGTCAGCATAATATACCGGGAAGGTCTGCACCTGGAACGATTTAACCGGATCGAGGGCTTGATCAAAGATAACGGTAGAAAATTCCACTCCGGAAAGATCCCCGTTTCCCGAATAGTGAACTCCGGTAAAAGCATAACCGGGGTTGAACTTTTCTACTTTATCGCCATCGGGGGGAACAAGATAGTTGGACTGCGCAAATGCCTTTAGGGTGATAATAGAAGCATCTGAAGTTTTTAACTGCATGTTAATATAAGCGGTCGGTGTGCTTGATTTGCTTAGTAATGATAAGCTGTCATTGCTCACAAAAACCCGGTAAAATCTGGGAGACGCTGCCCCGAGGGGAGTATTGTTCTTTGGTAAGATAAAAGCCCTATTCCAGAGCGGGGTCCCATCCGCACCCAATTTGGAAACTACCGTCGCTCCATTTCTGTCGGGGAATATATCGGTAATAGTGCAAACCGTGTAGATATTTCCGAGGGCATCGGTTGAGGGAACTCCGGCAATATACGGATACCCGTTTGCACTGCCCCCCGTGAGGGATACCTGGTAAAAATGAGACCATAGCAAAGCGCCACTGTTGTCGATGGAAGCTGTAAAAATATAGGAGGCAGGTTGATCCAGGCCAACGGCAACAAGGCCGCTGAGCAGGAAACCCCCGTTATTTAGTTCCAGCATGTCGCAACTGGTAATGTACATCCCCGCTTGTGGCAATAGTTTTGTTGTCCAGGTGATGTCTCCATTAACATCAGTGCGAAAAATGCTGATATAATGAAACGCGCTGTAGGAGTTGAGTTTACCGCCCCAGGTCAGGTTCCCGCCATCTTTCAATAAAAGAACCTGGCTGTTTTGAAAATCTTCCGTACTGTGATAGCGTATGATCGTATTGCTGTCTTTGCACACAGACCCGGCCGGACCCGGTATTTGGGCTTTTAGAGAAATGCCCAATAGCGAGCATGATAATAGCAGGAATGGTATTTTCACAAGAGCGAATTGTACTCTCTAAATATATAAAAAAAACCCTGCCCATCATAGTCAACGGGCAGGGTTGATTCACTTAATACTTTATGGAACGGTAATGGTTTGTGTCACCCAGTCGGAACTGGTACAGTCCACCGTCGAACAAAACGTCCAGGGCGACGACTCTTTGACATTTTGATATCTTATTTCATATGTTCCAGAAACCGGGAAAGTATAACTAAAACTTTCGATGGATAGGAGTCTATCCCTTTTATAAGTAATTGTACCGCACGACCCAGGAAAGCTTACTCTTTGATCATACGATGTTGATGTTAGCAACGACAAATTCGAAGGCAATGGCATTGGCCAACTACCCAAATGAATATCTCCCGGTATTCTCCATTCGATATCATGTACGTCGGGTCGTGAGCCAAGAAGACCGGACGGATAACAACTCACTCCCGTTACGCTTACGTTTTGATCACAGCCTCCAAAGTATACCAATTTACTTCCAGGACTACCGGGCGTAATGTGGATATTGTCTATCTTGCCGCAAGGTGACTGAACGTCTGATGGTGATCCATTCTGCCATGCCCCCGGTGTGGTAATAACCTGATCGCAGGTTGTATAAATGATTGGCCTGTGCTGATCTAACTGTCTCGGGTCCATATAAGAACCGCTCACAGCAACAGTGTACATTATGTCATAGATTTGTTTGTTGCTATTAAGCGGATCATTACCCACCAGGTTAATCGTAATGGGCGTAATAGAATTGTCAGTATAAACGACAGCACTGGTTACGGGATCCAAAAAACGAATTCTGCCACGACTTAACTGACTCGGATTACTTGGATTAGCAGTTACCGGAGTAAAAGCAGTCGTTAACTGATAATGAACCTGCATAGTATATCCTGCTGTACAACTGTATCCAACCGTTGTGCCCATGAATGTGAATGTATTATCCAGGAAATCGTCATCTTCCTCATCACAGGGTACGGTATTAACACCTGTCTTGTCCTGAGAAAGAACGGTAGTGCCATTACGTTTATGAACGGTAAGTTCGTCTCCGTTAGAGTCAATAAATACAGCGGGAACCTTTTGATTAATTATGTAGGTCACTGAGCTACCCTCCTCGGCCCATTTTTTGAGTACCCAGTCCGGGACATCCTGGCCAGCAGCTTTTTTAGCAGATGAATCCTGAATATTTTTTTTACAACTGTCCAGCCAGAAGATAGCGGCTGCAAAAATCAGCAGGCAGGCAAACAATTTGATCTTGTGTACCATACAATTTGTTTTAAGTGGTTAAAAAAGGAAAGAAAACAAATGAATCTCAAATCAAATTAATCCAACCATTGATGGTTTCGCTGAAAAGTTATACACTAAGCAATTACTCTTAGATGTTTCTCGGATTAAGAAATTCCTGATCCTGCAAAACTAAAAATCTTTATTTCTTCTTCGGGCTTTGCTGTATTTCCCTTTTGGGTCTTTCTTGTGATGGAAAATTGAAATAATGCTAATCAACCCCTTTCCTTCATCAATGTAATGGATGATATTGAATGAATATTTTTGAGCGCAATCTCGCTAAGATTCTTATGGGTATTGCGGTATCGATACGGATTGACAAAAATGGCGTTAATTGCTTCTTTTGGTCTGCAAACGTTTATTCATCTCTTTTGAAGAAACCATTTTGCCTCCACTGAGGTAATAGTTGACCCTTTTTTCAAGTTCAGTTTTAAACTCATCATTGTACTCAACTTGCATTTCTTCTTCAATGTCGAAATCGTCTTGCAAGCCAAGCCAGAATTTAGCGCTGTTGCCGAAGTACCTACTTAACCTAAGGGCAGTGTCAGCTGTAATTCGCCTGTTGCCCTTGACTATTTCCGACACGCTTGTCTGCGGAATCCCTATGTCTTTTGCAAGCTTGTACGCCGTTATATTCAACGGTTTCAGAAATTCTTCAACAAGCACTTCGCCGGGATGAATATTTTTTAGCTTTGCCATATTTGATAAAACTAATGAAATTCCTGACTCTCTTCTTATCCTTTCTTTTTGCGATCCATTTGCCTGCTCAACAGCTCAGCATGCTAAGCATGACCAATACATCGTCGCTGCGGGGACTTTCAGTAGTCAGCGACCGGGTGGTCTGGGTAAGCGGATCGGGAGGAACCGTAGGACTGTCCACCGATTCCGGGATTTCCTGGAACTGGATCCAGGTTCCCCGCTATGAGAAAACAGACTTCCGCGATATCCAGGCTTTCAGCGATTCGGAAGCTGTGATCATGGGTATTACTCAACCGGCCGTCATCCTGAAAACAAAGGATGGCGGAAAGACCTGGATAAAGACCTTCGAAGACAGCAGCCAGTCCGTTTTCCTGGACGCCATGGATTTCTCTGGCGACAAAGGCATGCTGTTAGGGGATCCAATCAGCAGCCGGCCATTTCTTGCAGAAACAAAGGACCGGGGCGACAGCTGGACCATGCTTCGATCTCATTTGCCTAATATGGAAGCCGGGGAAGCATTTTTTGCGGCGAGCGGAAGCAATATCAAATGGCTGCCCATCGGACATTTTGTATTTGTATCAGGAGGAAAGAGATCGGCACTCTATATCGACACAATCGCAAAGCTTCCGCTTCGACTAATGCAGGGAAAAGAAACCACGGGCGCTAATTCGATCGCCGTCAATCCCTCAAATCCAAACCAGGCTTTTATTGTCGGCGGAGATTTTTCGGAGGACAGTCTCAACGCCGGCAACGCCGTTCTGATCAATTTATTTCCGTTGAACCAGGAGCTGCCACCCGCGCCTCCACATGGATATAGAAGTTGCGTCATTTACCTGAACGATAAGACGCTGATCAGTTGCGGAACCTCAGGAGTCGATATCTCCCGGGATGGCGGTAAGCACTGGAAGCCCATCTCCGCTTCCGGCTTTCATGTCTGTGCAAAAGCCGCCGGGGGGAATATCGTTTACCTTGCCGGGCCGAAAGGCAAAGTAGCCCGTCTGTACTGGAAGTAATCATTCGCAGGAACAGATCAGCTTGCCTCTGCAGTACTCAGCGATCTGAAGTCGACAGGCACCAGCTTGCTGACGCCGGCCTCCTGCATCGTGACCCCGTATATCACATCCACGCTGCTCATCGTCATTTTATTATGAGTAACGATGATGAACTGCGAGTTGTCGCTGAACTGCCGGATCATATTGGTAAACTTGCCCACGTTGGCATCGTCGAGGGGAGCATCCACTTCATCGAGGATACAAAACGGCGCCGGCTTAATAAGATAGATCGCAAACAGCAGGGCCGTAGCGGTCAGTGTTTTCTCTCCCCCGCTCAATTGAGTAATGGATGAAGGTCTTTTACCTTTTGGCTTGGCCACGATATCTATGCCTGTCTCCGCGAGGTTGTCGGGATTCTCCAGGACCATGTCGGCCGTATCTTCATCGGTGAATAAGGCTTTGAAGACCTTCTGAAAGTTTTCCCGCACCTGTCCGAATGTTTCCAGGAATTGCTGGTTAGCCGTGGTCTCCACTTCTTGGATAGTCTGAAGCAAAGTATCTTTTGCGTTGACCAGGTCGTTCTTCTGTTCAACAATAAAATCGTAACGCCGTTTCATTTCCTGAAAGGCTTCCACAGCGGTGGGGTTGACCTCACCCAGGTTCTCCAGGCGCTTTTTCATACGGTCTGCCTTTTCCTGCAATTCTTCGAGCGGCGTATCGCCCTGGCGCGGTTCATCGATGATATCGTCGAGGTTGATCCGGAATTCGACATTCAGTCGCTCCTTCATGCCCGCAAGCTGAAGCTTGAGCTCATTCAAACGATCCTTGATCTCGCCAAGCAGATGTTCTGC
>DASZRP010000301.1:0-3241 GCA_035548895.1 Puia sp.
CGGACGATCTGGCCCTTGGCAATGCCTCCCATGGCCGGGTTACAGCTCATCTGGGCGATGGTTTGCATATTCATAGTGATGAGGAGTACCTGACTGCCCATATTGGCTGCTGCGGCTGCTGCCTCACAACCGGCGTGACCAGCACCCACCACGATAACATCATATTCGGGAAACATGCGACAAAGTTACATCAGGCTGTGCCCCCGGCCCCGAATTTCCGGAGGATTTCCCGTTCTAATAAAAGACCAGCCGCGGTTTGGCCCTGGTTAAGCCTTAAGAATTCGGCCGACGTTAAGCGGGCGGTTTTTTCCAATGCATCGGCGTTTTCCTGGAGGAACAGGACCAGCGCTTCAGGTACCAGGCCATAGGCTGCCTCTAACTCGGCGATTTTATTGAGCATGAGCCCGCATATAGGGTAGCGGGTTTGTTCATAAAGGGTATGGAAATACCTGCGAGCTGTCAGAATTGATAGGGTTCCAGGGCTCAATTCTTCCTCCTGGATAGAAGATACCCGGATATTGATGAAGTGCCAGCAAAGCTTAAGATCAGACTCCCGGGAAAAATCGAAAAAAGCAACTGGAAGCACATGTTCAAATTGCCAGGCTTTCCCGAAATTCTCCCAGGTTTGACCCGAAGTGAATTGAATCTCAATCCAATGCCGCATTTTCTCCCAATCGAGTCCAAAATAGGGGGCATAAGATTCAGCCGGTGCTTTTTCCAATACATATCGCCGAAATCCCACCTGCCATTTTCGTCTTTCCCGGATGCGGATCAGAGACTCCGTGAGGGTTTCCTGCTTTTCCCATTTTTTTCTGGCCATATTGTAAAGCTAATGTTTCGGGGCGAAACTGTGTCATGTGGAACAGGGTTAAATTTATTGGGTTTTAGGGTCGGCAGAACAGGTCATGTCTTCAACCAGGAAGTATTGATCTTCATTGTATCGAGCAGCCCCCACGCCTATTTCTTTTAAGGAAGCATTCAACAGGGCCTTCCGGTGTCCTAATTCGGGAATATCGATATCCAGGTACAGCAGGATAACGGCAAGAGCGGTCGATTGGCTGCTCAGCGAAATATTTTCACTGGCACAGGTGAAAAAACCGATACCCGCCCGCCGAAGCCGGTCGGTAAAGGAAAGGCCGTTTGTTGAGAAATGGCTGATAGGGGCGTGATGTGCAGCTATATCGTTGGCGTGCGACTGGGCGGTTTTGACAAGGAGATTATTCAGGGCAAAAGCCGGGAGGGGGCCTGTCCTGAAAAGATCCAGCATCAGGCTCCTGGAATAGCGTCCTTGAAGCTGGGGATAGATCTGCAGGGTGGGAGCCAATACTGAATCCCAGAACCAATGAGGATGCAAGCGCGCAGCATTCGTCCAGTATAACATTTCTTTGGCTTCAGCAGGCAGGCGCGAAAAACCTGGCTGGGCATTATTCCAGGCATCTGCTTCCCGGTCGCGTAAAACGGGAAGCGACAGCGGTTTCACTTTCAAAGTAATAGTGGCAGATCCCTGGGAAAAAGCGGTAACGGGAAGGATCAGAAAGAACAGGATCCTATATGCTATCATGGTTGCGATTTGGCGTAGAGTCGCAAATATTGGTCCTCTTTACCACGCATTTCTAATTTTTCACGTTTTGTATGGTCTTTGTACCCGCATAAATGCAGGGCCCCATGGAAAACCACCCGGCAAAGCTCCTCTTTGAAAGGAACACCCAGCTTCCTGGCGTTATCCCGCACCCTGTCCAGACTGATATAGATTTCACCACGAATACCCGTTCCCGGCTCCGACAAATCAAAGCTGAGGATATCCGTATAAGTATCATGTTGCAGGAAACCCCGGTTCATCTCCCAAAGCCAGTCATCAGAACAGAAAATGTATTGTATCCGCTCCAAAGGTTTTTTTTCTTTGTGGAACAAGCGTTCGATGCTTGCTTTGATTGCTGTTTTGCCGACGATGTGCAAATTGCGATCTGCATAGCTGAAAAAGACTTTGGCCATAGAGATTGTATTCCTCCAAATTTCGTAACAAAATGCTATTCAACGGGTTTACCTTTAACCCTTAATATGCGCTTCTATGCAACGATTGTCCGAACTGGGGGTGGGAGAAAAGGCGGTAATTCATTCTTTTGAAAAAGATGAGATCTTTATAAAACTTATGGAAATGGGCTGTGTACCCGGCGAACTGGTCCAGATCGAACAAAAAGCCCCCAAGGGCGATCCGATCTCTATCTCTGTAGCAGGCTATCATCTCAGCCTGCGCCTAAATGAAGCCAATCAAATTTTTGTAGAACCGGAATAGCCACATAAAATATTGACTATCAACAAATTAGATGAATATCGGCTTATATTTTGGCTCTTTTAACCCCGTACATATCGGTCACCTGATCCTGGCTAATCATGTGGCAAACAATAGTCCGGTTGAACAAGTTTGGTTCATGGTATCACCCCAGAACCCGCTGAAACCGGCTAACAGCCTGCTGAATGAATACCAGCGGCTGCACCTGGTTCGCCTGGCCGTCGGGGATGACCCCCAACTGAAAGCGAGTGATGCGGAGTTTCACCTGCCCCGGCCATCTTATACTACTGACACACTCGCTTATCTCGAAGAAAAATATCCGCAGCATCGTTTTTACCTGATCCTGGGCAGTGACAGTTTTACCAATATACAACGCTGGAAAAATGCCTCCCTGCTTCTGGAACGCTATCCTTTCCTGGTATATAAACGACCGGGTTTTGAAATAACCACCACCTGGGACGCCGATCTTACCATTATGGATGCCCCCTTGTTACAGATATCCGCCACCGCTATCCGGGAGGCAGTTCATGCAGGTAAATCCATCCGATACCTCGTGCCCGATGCGGTGCGGGAAGAAATTGAGCGGGGACATTATTATAAATAAGTAATCAGCTATTGTTCTTCGGTGCCATTTGCCGGCCAGGCAGGTACTTTTAAGAAAAAATCCTACCGCTTACGGGCATTCCGCGGATCCGTTTATCAAAATCTCCCGATCCTTTGTTTTACCCTCGCGTGTTTGTAATAGATTTATCCTCCAAACCAGGCACATGAAAAAACTACTGCTTGCGGGATGTTTCCTGCCCTTATTATTGAAAGCCCAGGATTTAACCGTTGAAAAAATCATGCGTGATCCGAAATGGATCGGCGCATCGCCTTCGCGGGTATTCTGGTCCAATGACAGCCACACCGTTTACTTTAACTGGAACCCGGATGATTCGCCGTCAGACTCTG
>DASZRP010000302.1:0-41600 GCA_035548895.1 Puia sp.
AGATCATTGGCTTTAATTTCGCTGCTGAATATCAAAAAGTCGTCCCAGTTCACAAATTCATTTAATGACACATTTAATGCCCGGCCGCTCTTCTGAATAAAGCTGCTTATAAATGCGAGGGTCGACGATTCCGCATAAAAGACAATCGACATGCCACTTTCCTTCGCTATGACGAACAGCTTATTCAACCAGTGCAAAAACCCGGCTTCTGTTTCTGCCTTCGGAGGCGCCACCAGCACGATCCGCTTAAGCGTATTCATCGGCTGAACGGATTTATAGATATACACAGTCTCAAAAACGCGTTTAATAATACTCTCTGTTTTTTCACCGAGAAAGGTCTTTGAATCGGCGCCTTTATGCAATCCAATGACGATATCGGTAATATTGTGTTCCCTGATCGAATAAACGATCCCATTGCTGACACTGGAATCGAATCGCGAAACCGGGATAATGCTGTTCCCCGCTGCCATGGCGTGCGCAACGGCCTTTTCCAGCATTTTCTTTCCATTCTTTCTGTTGGACTCTGTTGGGTTCTCATCATCGATGATGTGCAGTCCATACACAGGAATATCGTTGGTCTTGCTTTTAAGCATCATCCCCAGATCGATCAGATCGGTAACCAGCTCGAGATAAGCAAAGGAAATAAGTATTTTTTCGGAATTTATATCCGCTAAATCCGTTTCGTCATCTTGCTGCTCCATGGCCAGCTCTTTGGAAGCTTTCTCAACAACAAAGGAGCTGACCCCGCAACTGATCAAAATCAGCAATATGGTTCCGTTCAGTACATCTTCATTCAGCAGCCGGATGGGCTCTCCTGAAGCGGTCTGCCCCGTAACAATATTATAGCCCACTAAAATAATGGCTAAAGTAGCCGCTGCATGAGAAGAGCTTAGCCCGAATATCATGCGGCCCTCTGCCCCCGTAAGCCGAAAGATTTTCTGTGTTATATAGGCAGCCAGGTACTTGGTCACCATGGCAACCGTTACGATCACGCCGGCGACCTTCAGAGCCCCCCAGCCTTTTACCAGCACCGAAACATCCACGAGCATACCGACACTGATCAGAAAAAAAGGAATAAATAATGCATTCCCCACAAATTCAATTCTGTTCATTAAGTGAGAAGAATGCGGAACAAATCTGTTGAGCACCAGTCCTGCGAAAAAAGCGCCTATGATCGCTTCCATCCCTGCGGCCTCGGCTAAAAACGAGGACAAAAAAACCATGGCCAGCACAAAGAGGTATTGCGAAACGCTATCTTCATTTGTTTTAAAGAACCTGCGTATGATTATCGGGAAAAGGAAAAAAACAATACACACAAAAATTATCGAAGAGACCGACAAGCGAAGCCAAAATCCGGGGGCGACTCCCTCTTTAGCCATGCCCGCGATCGCCGCCAGTATGAATAAAGCTAAAATATCCGTGATCATGGTACCCCCTACCGTCATCGCTACCGCCTTGTTTCGTATTACGCCATATTTACTGGCTATAGGATAAGACACCAGGGTATGCGTTGAAAACATGCTGGCCAACAACAGCGAGGATGTCCAACTATAACCCAGGACATAGTAACTCGCCAGTGAACCGAAGATCAATGGCAAACAAAAAGTTGTTAAGCCAAACAGGACTATTTTATTCCGGTTCTTCCTGAACTCCGCCAGATCGATTTCCAGTCCGGCCAAAAACATAATATATAACAAACCGACCGTTCCAAACAGCACAATGCTGCTATCCCGCCTCAGCAGGTTTAGCCCATAGGATCCGACGATCACTCCCGCTATGATCAGCCCGATAATGTGGGGTACTTTTATTTTTTTGAATAAAATAGGAGCAAACAGGATGATAAAAAGCACGAGCGAGAAAATAATCACCGGGTTCTTGAGCGGCAACGAAAAGGTCAGTCCGGAAAGCAATACCATAAATTCCCTTTATAATACCCACTGAAAAGTCGTCAAAATACAAATTATTCAGCGGCGGCCCAAGAGGAAAGCGCTGCAGGCGTATATTAAAAATCATACATACGCTGTATCGAAACCGGACAGTATTTCGGATATTAATTTTCTAAGAAATTGCCTGAGAGTAATTTATAAACAGGCATGGTTTTGTCTCGTAAAACAGATATTGCTCTTCAGCATAAATACATTTAGATTCCCTTATGTTCAAAAGTTATTTTAAGATCGCATGGCGGAACCTGGTGAAGACCAGAACGCATTCGTTCATCAATATCACCGGGCTTTCCGTAGGATTGGCCTGTAGCATTTTGATCTTTCTCTGGGTTCAGCACGAACTGAGCATCGACAGCTTCCACGCAAAAGGAGATCGTTTGTACAAATTATTTGAACGCGAATATTACCAGGACCATATCGACGGCAATTACGATATGTCCGGTCTGCTGGCCGTGGAATTGAAGAAGAATATTCCTGAAATCGAGGACGCGGTGATGCTCCAGGAGGAGAATCAATCAACCACGTTGAAAGCAGGCGATAAAATTTTAAAGGCTGAAGGTTCAGGCGCCAGCGCCGGCTTCTTCAATATGTTCAGCTATCCCCTATTGCAGGGCACGCCGGCCACTGCCCTGTCGACAGTGAACAGCATCGCTATTTCAAAAGCATTAGCCACCCGCTTTTTCGGAAGCCCGGAAAAGGCCATGAACCAGGTGATCCGTTACAATAACAGCAAGGATTATAAGGTTACCGCCATATTCGACGATATCCCGGATTTGTCGTCCCGGAAATTCGATTACCTGATCAGTTGGGAGGCGCTTCAGCAGGAACAGCCGTGGACGGCATCCTGGCAAAGCAGCGGGCCCCTGGCTTTTGTTCTATTGAAACCCGGAACCAACGCGGCTGCCGTCGATAAAAAGATAGTTCATTTCCGCAGCCGGTATATCAGCGACAGCAGTGCAGCCTATCATGTGGAACTGGGCCTGCAGCCATACGACCAGGTGTATTTGCATAATCATTTC
Source organism: Puia sp. (assembly GCA_035548895.1). Classification (GTDB taxonomy): domain Bacteria; phylum Bacteroidota; class Bacteroidia; order Chitinophagales; family Chitinophagaceae; genus Puia. The sequence goes on from DASZRP010000302.1 coordinate 2,963, forward strand.
GAGAATGGCAGGGTTGCCGGCGGCCGGATAGCCTATGTTCGCCTGTTCACCGTCATCGCCATTTTCATACTGCTGATCGCCTGCATCAATTTCATGAACCTGGCCACAGCCCGCTCGGTGAACCGTGCAAAAGAAGTCGGCGTAAGAAAAGTGATCGGCGCAGAACGCCCGGCATTGATCAAACAATTTATCACCGAGTCTTTATTACTTACTGCCTGTGCAGTTACCATCGCCCTCCTGCTGGCCGGGTTGCTATTGCCCCTGTTCAACCAGGTTACCCGGGAACAGATCCGCTTACCGCTTCAGCAGCCGTCATTTTGGCTCGGCATTATCGCCATCACTTTGCTGACCGGACTGATCGCCGGCAGTTATCCGGCTTTATATCTTTCTGCTTTCAACCCGATCAAAGTGTTGAAGGGCCGAACCAAACTGAGCCTGAGCGCCGTATGGTTTAGAAAAGGACTGGTGGTTTTCCAGTTTGTACTTTCCATGATGCTGGTCATCGGCACCATCATCGTTTCCAGGCAGATCCATTTCATTCAAAACAAAAACCTGGGCTATGATAAAGAGCAGCTATTTTACGTCCCGCTCGAAGGCAGACTGATCGATCAATACCAGTTATTCAAATCGGAGACCCTGCAATTACCGGGAATAGAAAAGGTTAGTTTTCTGTCGGACAATCCAGTACTCCTTGATCAATGGACTAACGGCGTGGAGTGGGAAGGACAAGATCCGAAGACGCTCATTTCGTTTGAACATCCCGCCGTGAACTACGACTTCGTCAAAACCATGGGCCTGCATCTGGTGGCAGGACGGGATTTTTCGAAAGATTATCCGACAGACAAGGAGGGTTTTTTGCTGAATGAAACCGCAGTAAAAGACATCGGGTACTCAAATCCGGTTGGCAGGTCTATTACTGTTAACGGAAAGAAGGGCCAAATTATCGGCGTAATAAAGGATTTCAATTTCAGGTCACTGCATGAACAGGTCAAACCGATGGTCATCGATTTCAGCAACCGGGAAGTTTATGGAAGTATTCTGCTGCGCACCAAAGCCGGGAAAACCAAAGAAGCCATTGCCGGCGTTGAAAGGCTCTGCCGGCAATTAAACCCTGAGTTTCCCTTTACCTACCTGTTTGCGGATGAACAGTACCAGCAACTATATAATAGCGAACAGGTGATCGGTAAACTCTCAAACGTGTTTGCTTTTTTGGCCATTTTCATATCCTGTTTGGGGATGCTTGGCCTGGTCATCTTTACCACCGAGCAGCGTACCAAAGAGATCGGTATCCGCAAAGTGCTCGGCGCCTCCGTTAGCAGTATCGTTCAATTGATTTCAACGGATTTCTTCCGGCTGGTGATGATCGCGATCCTTATTGCCTCCCCTGCAGCCTGGTGGGCTATGCAAACCTGGCTGAATAATTATGCTTATAAGATCGCCATCAGCTGGTGGATGTTTGCCGCGGCAGGCGGCCTGATCGTATCGATCGTCGCCACCACCATCAGCATTCAATCGGTCAGGGCAGCCCTGGCGAACCCGGTGAGGAGCCTTCGTTCAGAGTGAATGTTCATTGGCTGAGGTTTGGCCTTCGGCTCCCGAAGAGAGCCTGCGCTCTGAGTAAGCTTTTAACGCGATGAAGTCCGGTGAAAGCATGCAGCCCCGGGAAGATCGCCTGAAAACGGAATTGCAGGAATAGCAACAAAGACAATTTCCGCGGCCATGAAAAACGTGGATATTTTTAATTTAATAGCCCGCGACGATATATCCGGTGTCAGACAAGCACTGGAAACAGGAATTGGCATAAATACGGTGGACGAAAGCGGGCGGTCACTCTTATTGATTGCGACCAATAACCGGCAAACCGAAATGGCAAAACTGCTGGTAAAACATGGCGCCGACGTAAATCTGCAGGCTAATAACCAGGACAGTCCCTTTCTCTATGCCGGGGCCAGCGGACAGACTGAGCTGGTGCGACTGTTTCTGGAACACGACGCCCGGTTCGATATCTTTAACCGTTACAAGGGAACAGCGCTTATTCCTGCCTGTGAGCGCGGGCATATTGAAACCGCCAGGCTATTGGCAAATACCAAAGGATTTCCGATCAATCACGTGAACCGTTTGGGCTGGACCGCCTTAATGGAAGCCATCGTGCTGGGAGACGGGAGCGATAAATACCGGCAGGTTGTGCAGATACTGAAAGATGCCGGCGCCAGGCTGGATATTCCGGATCACGAAGGCATTAGGCCGCTGCAACAGGCAATGTCCCGCGGATTCAGGGAGATAGTAACCATACTGAAAACGTAAGCTGAATACATGAAACGATGATTCAGGTCCTGATCTCGCGGCGCATGAAAGAAGAATAGGTCAGCGCAAAACATACGGTGGTGGCAGCCAATAGGCCGCTTACCTGTGGCCAGACGATCATAACGCTTTCTCTGAAAGACAGCGGCGATGGAATGGCGCCGGCCATTTGTTCCATAGTCAAAGGGCCGAGACTTCGTATCGACGGCATGAGCAGGGTTGTTGCAGCATCGGTATACAGGCGATTGGGAGCGAGCCGCAGAAAAGACAATATCAGGTCATTATACGACACCAGTTCGTCCGGGCTGATGTAGTCGGCATTTGAAATCATGGCATTGGCAATCACCTTCACAATAATGTGATAAAATACAGTGAAGAACAGCCAGATACCGATGGCCGTTAGTGCGGAAGTAGCCGCGTTCCTGAATTTCACCGACAGGAATATGGAAAGGCTCAGCCAGAAGCCGACATATAAAATATTCAGCAGCATAAAGCCTAGGATGCGAAGCAGCTCCGAGGGCTCCGGCGACACGCCGGTAACAATCATGCCCTCGCCGATCATCAATAAAGCGAGGCTCAGAAATAAAACACCCACCACGATGAGGGCGCCGCAAAATTTCGCCAGCAGCAGGTTGTCGCGATATACCGGCTGAGCCATCAACCGCGTGAGCGTGCCGTTGTTTTGCTCTGCATTTACCGCATCAAAACCAAGCGCTATACCCAGCAAAGGACCGAGAAAGCTCATAAATATGTAAAAGGTCGGCAGCGTGCCGTCGGAGGTAGTAAGCAATTTCAGGTATATAAAGATCCGGTCAGGGTCTTTCATATTCGTTACCGCCTTGCCTATATTATTTACGGAAACTGCCAGCGATCCCAGAAACGTAAGCACAATCAATAACAGCATCACAATAAAACGCCAGCTTCTGATATGATCGGCCGTTTCCTTGCGAACCATTACTTCAAAAGGAGTTTTAACGCTTTGCCGCGCCTTGCTGTTACGCATTGTTCCTTTTGAAAAAAGACCTTTGAAATAAACCAGCGGACTTTCCATTGGAGGTATGCCTCTTTTTATTGCTTTCAAAATAACGATGATAGATCTCGTCGAGCCCGAACTCTTTTTTATGCACCCCGGTTATATTCAGGCCCCTTTGCACCATAAAGCGAACGATATCGGGCGTGATATCTTCCCGGCAGGCCAGTTCAATACTATGTTCATCGACGTTAACGCTCTTAATCCCATCCAGCGCCTGAAGTTCGTTAAGCGGTTCCCATGCGGCCTGAAGCTGATCCCTAACGGTAACCTGCACCGCATAAGATTCTTCCCCGAATAAACTCCGGGATAAGGACTCGATATTTCCCTGGACGAGCAGGCGGCCATCTACAAAAATGCCCACGCGATCGCAGACCTGCTGTACCTGGTGCAAATGATGAGATGATAACAATACGGTGAGCCCCTGCTGCCGGCTGAGCCGGCGGATAAGCGTGAGAAATTCTTTTACTCCGCTGGGGTCGATCCCCAGCGTCGGTTCATCCAGTATAATCACTTCAGGGTTCCGGATCAATACATCTGCAAGGCCTAAGCGTTGCTTCATACCGCGGGAGTAGGCAGATGTTTTCTTATGCAATTCATCCTCCAGGCCTACCATTTCCATGGTCTTCTGCGCAAGGGCTTCTATCTCCTGATCCGCAATGCCGTTGAGCCGGCCAATATACATCAGGTTCTCGATGGCCGTCATGTCGTCGTAGAAACCAACGCTGTCCGGCATATAACCCACTTTGCGCTTCACGGCAATCGGATTGCGCGTGGCGTTGATGCCGCAGACCCTGGCGCTCCCCGAGGAAGGTTCCGCTAATCCGAGCATCATCAGTATGGTAGTGGTTTTGCCTGCTCCGTTAGGTCCGAGCAGGCCGAATATTTCCCCCTTGTCAATCCTGAGGTGAAGATCGTCAACGGCCTTCAGAGAACCGTAGCATTTTGTCAATCCTTCCAGTTCGATGATGGGATTTTCCATAACCTCTTATCTTCTTCCGTATTTACGAATCAGGTAATAAACCAAACCAAAAGCAAGCAGGATCACGAATACTCCGATCCATCCGGAAAGCAGCGAGGTTTTGACCGTCATGCGGAACGCCGCGCTGGCGCTGGCATAATTGTTCCTGCCAGTGAACGTTGTCATGTAATCGCCGGCAATGGTTTTATTGGGAACGCTGAGCGTGACGCTCACCTGCTGTGTTTGACCCGGATCAACCCGCTCAATTTTCGACGGCTCGAACTTCGCTGTCCATTGCGTGGGGCTTTGCGCTGACAAAACTATCCCTTCGAGCGGCAGGGTACCTGTATTCTTCACGACCAACTGAAGCTTGCCGTCGCTCCCTTCGGTAATTTCATCGCTGAGCCTGCCGGTAGGCGTGGTCAGTTCGAGACTGTAATTGCCTTTCACAACGGCTTCCAGATCGAGCCGAAGCGTATCGGTATTGCTGATGGCGCTAACCGGAATAACATACTTGCCCGGCTTTGCCACAGGCGTGGCACTAATCTCTACTGCAATGTTTTGCGTTTTACCGGAATCGATGCGCAAAGCCGCTACCTGACTGCCTTCCACCTGGAAGATGGCAAACCATCCTTCAGGAACCTGGGCCTGCAATTGGTAAATCTCCGGTTGCCGGCCGCCGTTATGCAATAATGTATTGTAGCGAAAGGGGTCTTTAGTCACCGATTCAATATTGATCAGTCGCGCTGTAAAGCCTGACTTCTGCCGCTGGGCATGAGCCGGTGGTGAAAAAAGAAAAAATAAACCAAAGAAAACTGAAAGACTAAAACCGCCAAAACGGTTCTGGCGGGCATGGGGAATTTGCGCTAACATAGCATTAATAAATGTTTGCATCCATTAATAAAACAATAGCACCTTATAAGGTAGGGCAGAGCGAAAGTAATACGGGAAGGAAAACAGTTGTGTTAACGTTTTATAAAAATTCTCCGCACCGCTCAAGTCAACGCTTCAGCAGCGAACCCGAATAAAACAACAATCTTATTGCCCTTTTGCCAGTCGTCCCGCGGCAGCGGCGAGGAAAATGTAGTCTGCGCAACCGCCAACCGTTACTTCATTCTCGCCCCAGAAAAAGGGCCAGTCCTCTTTGTTCTCGGGGAAGTCGGGCTTGATGATCAGGATGCCCGGAACAATGCCGCCGGCAATAAAGCTGAAATTCGCACGGTTGTTGCCGTAAGTAATGCGTTTGGATTTTGTCCCCACGGAAGAAACGAAAGAAAGGTTTGAATAGGGATGGCAACCGAAAATATAATTAAGCCCCCGGAATACATATTCCGCATCGATGATATCCGGGAAGTATTTGTTGGCATAGTAGTTTGTCGTGGCAAATCGTACCACGCCGCCGCTGCCGCCCCATCCGCCGGTAGCGATGGGAACGCCGTAGGGATTTTGCTTTGCGTACTCGTCGCATTCCGCTTTATATTTAACGACATAGCTGCGCAGCTTCTTCTTGTAGCCTTCATCCATATATCCGCAAGCCTGCAGGGCGGCCGGCATGCTGAACTGCACCGACCTGTCCAGTGCGGACCAGACCGCCTCTTCAAAAGCCTGTTTGTAACGGTCATCCCTGGTTGCAATATATAATTGCAGTCCCGCCGCCATTTTCAGGTTCCCCCGGAACTGCATCAGAAATTTTGAAGTATCTGTTTTGCCCAGGCTGTCGTCTTCGCGCCATAATTGTTCAGCGTAGAACAGGCTTTGCTGTGAAAGACTATCATCGAAGCCTTTCAGCGCGCGGCTCGCCGCAGCCAGCGCGGAGGCCGTAAAGTAGTCGAGAAAGGTCGTGCGTTCGGTAAAGGCCCACCGGTCGTCCAATGTTCCGCTCGATTTGCCGTCTGTCTCATAAGGCTTGAGCGCGGGATTATAGGGAAGATTATCCGTTTCATTCACCGCATCGCCCAGGTGATGGTACTGATGCAGGTTGGGAACAACGATGCCCCGCACCGGGTGGCCAATGTTCTTGACCTGCGCTACGATAGCCAGCGTGCCATGCTTTATCTGCTGCAGCATATCGGGCTTGCCGTCGGGGCGATGAATATCCACATAGCGCGTTGGGTAATCGATAAAAGTCTCATCGCGTGATATCCTGAATTTTTCCCAGGTATCCGTCAGGCTCAGCACGGCATCGCAATGGGAAGCCGTTTCAATATCGAAGTCACCGGCGTCAAACCAGCCGCCTACTGCCAAACCCGGAATGCGTTCCAGCGGTTTGTATTTGGTTTGTGTTGAAGGACCCATATGGTATCCGTCAAAATGCTGATGGTTGACGGGCGCCTGCAGGGCATCGTCCAGGAACGGCGCGCCATGCCATACCCGGTAGGCCTCATTCACTTCCATGTGGTCCATCTGTACCGGGAACCAGACATCGAGCGTCGGGTTCCAGATATTATCATACACATCGGGCGAAATAGAAAAGGTATTGGTCTTCTGATCGCCATACTGAATAAAATACAATCCCGGGTCTTTCACGGAACTGAAATCGAACTTCGCATAGTTATAACGGAGATACCTGCCCCAGACTTTAACTTCTCCTTTCAGTTTCTCAACAGCCTGTCCGTTTTCCATCACCCGGAACAGGGAAGCTGTTTTTAAAGGCTCATCGTGTTTATCGAGCTCGATCACCGCTGTTTTCTGTTGAGCCGGATTATAACCCACCTGGGAGAACTGGATCACCGGTGCGCGTTTCCAATCCGGTATCGCGTTGGGCTCCAAATACCAGCTCAACACTTTGCCTGTTTTACCGGCAGGCAGCAGGCTGCGCACGATATACCATCCGTTCTGCGCGAGATTGCGGCCATCGAAGAGCATCAGCTTTTCATCTGCCGTTTCAGAAACAATTTTCACTTTGCGCTGCGGATCTTCGGGCGCGAGCACAAAAGTATTGGCTTCAGCGATGGGCAGCGGAACGATGAACTCCCCCCTGCCCCGATCGTCGAACGTGGTATGACCGGCAAACTGCGGCACTTTCCTATCGATCGGTTGAATCTCCGTGCGACTGGATGGATACAAAGGGAATGAACCCGGCTTTTCGTCGGCTAAGAAGGTTTTTTCAAAATAGGAAGCCGGCAAAAATTCGAGATTGAAGCCTGCTTTATCCTTCAGCTTCTCAGGAACCGGCTTATCCAGGTACACACTGATCTCAACGCCCCTGTCTTTGGCCTCCACCGTCACTTTCGAATTGAAATCAAACTCGGAGTACCGCAGTTCCAGTTCGATCCGGTTGTTTTGTTTATCCACTTTCCGGCTCACCAGTTTGGGAATCAGGTCCCATTGCTCCGGCGTATTCTGCAGGCGGACGGCGCCGCCGGTGGCGGTTCTTACGCCATGGTGGATCAGCTCGATGCCGGAGGTTTTTTCATCGAAGAATATGCCGTTATACTCGGCATTGAAGACCATCACATTCACGGCCCGGTTCTCAAAATAGCCCGAGTCGTTGATCTGTAATGACTGCGAAAACAACTGTTTTCCCGGCATCAGGAAGCAAAGGATCAAGCCTGTAATAAAAGGGTTTTTTTTAAAAAAAAGAAGGGATGACATGGCGCTCGTTTTAAGGTGTTGTTATCTGGATCGGTTCATCCAATGTAGGAAATATTTTTAACTACATTTGCCCGCGAACGCCACCGGCATGATGAAACAGGCAAAAGAAGTTACCATATACGACATCGCCAGCAAACTGAATATCTCGGTGGCTACCGTGAGCCGGGGTTTGAAAAACAGCGGGGCCGTTGCTGCGCCAACGAAGAAAAAGATTTTCGACATGGCGGAAAAAATGGGATACCGGTCGAACCATTTTGCCCGCAACCTGCGACAGCAACAAACAAATACCATCGGTGTTCTGGTGCATGAGCTGAACAGCAATTTCATTACTTCCGTGCTGGCCGGCATTGAAAAGGTTACCACGGAAGCGGGTTACGATATTATTATCGCCCACTCTTCCGAAAGCTTTGCCAAAGAAGCCGCCAATGTGAAAAATCTTTTTCATAAGCGGGTGGATGGATTGATCGCCTCGCTTTCTTTCGATACGGAGAACCTGGACCATTTCAAGCCCTTTGTCGACAGAGGCATTCCGGTTATATTTTTTGACCGTGTTGAACAGGATGGCAACAACAGCGTGGTCATCATCGACAATCACAAATGCGGCTACCAGGCAACGGAGCACCTGATCCGGCAGGGCTGCAGGCGCATTGCCCATGTTACTTCGAGCCTGCAGCGGAATGTCTATTCACAACGATACAAAGGCTACCTGGACGCTCTCGCTGATCACGGGATCTCTTTCGACGAACGATGGCTGATGATCGGCGACCTGAGTGAAAAGGCGGGTATTGAATCAGCCTTGCAGATCCTGAAGATGAAGCCCCTTCCCGACGGCGTCTTTTTCACCAATGATTTTGTTGCTGCCGTGGGTATGCGCACGCTTAAAGAGCATGGGATCCGTATACCGCAGGATATTGCCATTGTCGGCTTCAACAACGACACGATCAGTAAGCTGGTCGAACCGACACTCACCACCATCAACTACCCCGGCAGGGACATGGGAGAAATTTCCGCCAGCAATCTTATCAACCATTTGAAAGGCGTCGGTGATATTTATCGCACCAATTGCATTATTGTCCGCTCCGAACTGATCGTCAGAAACTCTTCACTAAAAAATAAGATCAACGGGATCTGATACGGTTCAATCTGCACTGTTTTAGATGTTTTCTCTCTCGAAACTCGTCAAACCGATGAATTTTGTCACCTCGTGAAACCGATTTCATTTTTATCCTTCAATTGTCCCTACTTCCCTCATATTCACCGGCAAAATTTGCCTTTATAAGTGGTTTTACTTATTTGACGGCAGTTACTAAATAAAATTATTTTTATCCTGGCCTGTGTGTGATTTAGATGTTAATATATTGATAATCAATATAAAATTACTTAACTCGTATTATATATTGTAACCTGCGGAGATATTTCATTGCTGTTCATCCCATTTATGAAATCGGTTTAAATATTTTTTTTTATTTGACTATTAGTGATAATTTCACAGTGATAGTAACCACTTATCAACCAACTCAACAATTGTTTGCTTATGAGAAATCTTCAAGCCGGCTTTGCCTGCATTGCGAAGCCTTATTTCATTCTCTTTTTCTCTCTCCTTTTCTCACTGAGCCTCTCAGCGCAAAGCCCGGTTACCGGCAGGGTGGTCGACAATAATGGCAAGCCGCTGTCTGGTGTTTCGGTTGTCATTCACGGCACATCCAAAGGCACGATCACCAATGCCTCGGGTGAATTTTCCTTAGAGGCCAGTCCGGGCCAGACCCTGGATTTCTCCATGGTTGGCTACCAGGTGCAGTCGGAAACGGTAGGCCAGAGCGGCAGCATCAGTGTCCAGCTTTCGCCCATCGCCGCCAGCATCGATGAAGTGGTGGTGATCGGTTATGGTACGCAGAAACGCGCGGCCGTGACCGGTGCGATATCCACGGTAAACAGCGACAAGATCAGGGAGCTTCCGGTAGTGAATGTGCAGCAGGCCCTGCAGGGACGGGTGGCCGGGCTTTCGGTTGTTAATAATGGCAGCCCCGGAACAGAGCCGCTGGTAGCCATCCGCGGTATCAGTTCCGTCACTTTTGCCACGACCCCGCTCTACGTGGTGGATGGTTACCCGACGGGAGATATGTCGGCCGTGGACCCCCGCGATATAGAATCAGTAGATGTGCTGAAAGATGCATCGGCCGCCGCCATCTACGGTTCCAGAGCCACCAACGGAGTGATCATGATAACGACCAAGAAAGGCAGAAGGGACGGGAAAATACATGTTACACTTGATTCTTACTATGGCACCCAAATGGTGACCAAGAGGCTTAGCCTTCTCAATACCCCCCAATTCGAACAATACGCCGTTGCCTACCGCGGAAGCCAGGTGCCACGTCTGTTGGACCCCTGGGTGAATACACCAATATATCAGGGCACATCTCAAACTTATGGAGAAACCAATACCGACTGGCAGGATGCCTATTTTAAGAACGGACCGATGACCCAGACCAGCGTGGGCCTGAGCGGCGGGAACGATGTTTCGCGTTTCTATACCTCGGCCAGTTATCTGAACCAGGTTGGAACCTCTCCCCGCGTCGGCTATACCCGTTATAATTTCCGGATCAATTCCGACCATATCATCAGCAAAGTATTCACCTTCGGCGAAAATCTTTATGTGGGTTATGGCGATCAGGCCTACGATAATAACGAAACCGGCACCCGGTCGAATATCGTGAACGTGATCAAGATGATGCCGCATATGCCTGTTTACGACCCGACCACCACCGACGGATACCGGGGCGTTAACTCGGTGCTGGATGGCGGCGACCCCACCAATCCGCTGGAAGATGCCAATGTCAAAAATCCGGGCAACCGGATGACGGCCAAGATCCTGGGATCGGCCTACCTGGAAGTGAACTTCACAAAGTGGCTGAAATTCCGATCCACTTTTGGCGTCGACTATGCTAACGGTCTCGACTATCGTTTTTCACCCATATTCAACGATAGCGGAACCGTGGCCGGATCGAGTGCGGTACAGGCAACGATCACCAATAATCGCAGCATATCGACCGTTCTGCTGACTGATCAGCAGCTGACCTTCGACAAAACCTTTGGCGATCATCATGTTACCGCCACCGCGGTTTATGAATACCAGGGACAGCATTTGCGCAATGAAAATGCCACCGGCAACCAGTTGTCGAACGACCTGAAAACCCTGAACAATGCAATCAATCCATCGGTATCGACAACCTTCGGCGAGAACTACCTGATATCCTACGTCGGCCGCGTAGGCTATGATTTCAAAGGCAAGTACATATTGAGCGCTGCCGTTCGTCGCGATGGTCTTTCCGTATGGGCCCCGGGCAGGAAATGGCAGACCTTCCCTTCGGCATCAGTAGGCTGGAAAATCGACCAGGAAAAATTCATGCAGAGTCAGTCTATCATTTCCGAACTGAAGCTTAGAGCGGGCTGGGGCATTACCGGAATCAATGGCCTTTTGCTGGGAAACACCCCCTGGCAGGCACTCGTCTCCTCCAACAGCGCCTACTATCCCTTTGGCAATTCGCTTAACGCCGGCCCTGTTTCTTCCATCCAGCAACTGGGGAACCAGGAACTGGAATGGGAAAATACCAAGCAGATCAATATCGGGTTGGACCTGGGTTTTCTGCATAACAAATTCACGCTGTCTACCGAATATTATCAGCGCCAGACAGACAACCTGATCCTCGCAGTTCCCATTCCACCCTCTATGGGATACCTGGTGACCACGGTACCGCAGAACATTGGTTCCATGCGGAACACCGGCTTTGAATTCCAGTTGGGATATAACGACCATGCCGGCGACTTCAGGTGGAATGCCAGCCTGCTGATGAGCTTTATCCATAATGAAGTCCTTGCCCTGGCGCCCGGTGTACCCAATATCGAAGCCGGTTCCGACGTCGATTTAACGGAAGGCTATAATGTTACCAACACCAAGCCCGGAAATGCCATTCAGTCCTTCTATGGCTGGCAGACGGAAGGCATTTTCCAGAGCGCGGACGAAGTGAGCAAGCATGCAACCCAGGCTGCCGCAACCGCAGCTGGCGATATTAAGTTCAAGGACGTCAACGGAGACGGCGTAATAGACAATAACGACCGCGTTTTCCTGGGCAGCTTTATCCCGAAATTTACGTATGCATTTACGTTGGGGGCCAGCTATAAGAACTTTGACCTCGGCGCCTTCTTCCAGGGCGTGCAGGGTAATAAGATCTACAATGCTACCCGGACAACGCTGGAAGGCATGGTACGTTTCTTCAACGCCGGCACCGCGGTGCTGAATGCATGGACGCCTTCGAATACCAATACCAACGTACCCCGCGCCATTTCTTCCGACCCTAACCAGAATGCCCGTCCCTCTGACCGCTTCCTGGAAAATGGTTCCTATCTCAAGCTGAAAAACCTCAGCCTGGGATACACTTTCACGAACAGAACGCTGGAAGCGGCGACCAAGGGCGTGGTTAAGAGCGTCAGGATTTATATAGCAGCCCAGAATCTCCTGACTGTTACGAAATATACCGGTTTCGATCCGGAAGTCGGCAACAGGGCGCCAGGCTCCTCTACCCTGACCAATGGTATCGACTATGCTACCTACCCTCAACCCAAGGCTTACCAGGTAGGCATACAGGCCAGTTTTTAAATAAGAAACAGGAAAACTTTTTAAAACATAACTATTATGAAGCGAAATATAAATATGCTGATTGCGGGAACTGTTATCGGCCTGGCCGCTGTAGTTGCCTGTACCAAGAAGCTCAATGTGCTTGATCACAACAACCCCAATTCCGAAAGCTATTTCAAAACGGCATCGGAATTGCAGAACGGCGTGAACGGCGTCTATTCCTCCCTGCGCTCCGGCAACCTGGTCGGCCGCGAGTGGTTCTTTACCCACGATATGCGGGGTTCAGAAACCGGCTCCGGCGGCGCCCAGCTCGAAGCGCCAAGAGCCGAATTGCTCACCCAGCCTTCCCCATCCTCTTCCAATGCGGTGATGACCAGCGTTTGGAACGGCACTTACCAGATGATCAACCGGGCCAATGTTGTCATTACCAAAGCACCCGACGTAACGGACAATATACCCCTTCGGGATGTCACGGTGGGCGAAGCCGAGTTCCTGAGGGCCTGGGCCTACTTTGAACTGGTAACCATGTGGGGAGATGTTCCCTTATATACCGAACCGGTCAGCTCTCCTACCGGTTATAAAGCCAAGTCGCCTGCCGCCGATGTCTACGCCCTGATCATCTCCGACCTCACGGATGCCATAGCTAAATTGCCCGACGCCGCCTCCCAGCAGGGCAGGGCGACCAAGGGCGCGGCTTACGCCATGCTCGGCAGAGTGCAAATGCAGAAAGGCGATTATAACGCCGCCAAAACAGCGCTTCTGCAGGACTATGGGAAATATTCCCTTGTCGACAACTTCTCCGACAATTTCGATGGCGATGTTCAGATAGCGACCAACCAGCTCACGAAAGGGCATGAATTCAATTCCGAGTCCGTTTTTGAAGTGGTTTTCGTTGACAAGGGCGACGATAATTTCAACTGGGGTTATACCGGTGAAGGACCAACCGCCGATGCCAGCATCATGCGCAGCCAGGAATACGGTATCGTTTGGGGTAACGTGGTTCCCTCCAACGGGATCCTCGATGAATTTGAGGCCGGCGATCCCCGTTATAAGATGACTTTCTACGAATCCGGCGACTATATCCTGACCAAAGGAGGCACGGAAACCGGCACGGCCCTCACTGAAGATGGGATGAACGTAGCGGCAACCACCCACAATGGCGTAACCAAGAAAAGAGTGTACCGCAAGTATTCCGTGCTGGACTGGACTGACGATGGCTTCCATCCCGATGGCTACAACCAGCGCATCATCCGTTATGCCGACGTATTGCTGATGCTTGCCGAGTGTGAAGCCGAAGTGGGAACTCCCGCCCAGGCAGCAGCCTATATTAATGAAGTCCGCGCCAGGCCAAGCGTGAACATGCCGCCGGTTTCACTGAGCTCTAAGAATGACGCCCTGGCCGCTGTCATGCACGAGAGAGCAGTCGAACTGGCAGGCGAAGAAGAGAATAATATCGACATGCTGAGATGGAGGGCCAAGGGTTATTATCCTTCCATCAGGCCTGATCCCAAACCCAACCAGGTGGCCCTGTTCCCGATCCCGGCCAGCGAAATAGCAGCAAACCCGTTAATAAAATAGACCAACAGTTCTTTGTTAGGATAGAGGCTACCCCTAGCCTCTATCCTTTTTTATTTGGAACTTGCTGCCGGTATGAAAACAAAACTCATCTGTTACGCTTCCCTCCTGCCCCTCGTCAGCCTGCTTTCCTGTGTTCACAAGCAAAAAAACACGCTGTTCACCCAACTGCCCTCCGCCGAATCCGGCATCCATTTCAGCAACGACCTGAATGAAGCCGATTCTTCCCATTCATTCATCGACGAATTCGGCTATATGGGCGGTGGCGTCGGCATCGGCGATTTCAACAACGACGGACTGAAAGATATTTTCTTCTCGGGCAACCAGGTGAGCTGTCGCCTATACATCAATAAAGGAAATAACCAGTTCGAAGATATTACCGAAAAGGCCGGCCTCACCACCAATCTCTGGGCCACCGGAGTCAGCATCGTTGACATCAACAACGACGGCTACGACGATATCTATGTATGCGTGTTCGGGAAAGACCTCGGCCATCCCGCAAAGAATCTGCTTTTCATCAACCAGCATGACCTCACATTCAAAGAAGAAGCGGAAGCCTACGGGCTCGCCGATACGGGCTATTCCACTGAAGCCGTTTTTCTCGATTACGATAAAGACGGCGACCTCGACCTGTATCTCGTTAATTATTTACTTGGGGCGAACGCGAACGCCGTCGTTCCCATCGACCGGAGCGGACGTTCAATAGCCAACGACAGGCTGTTCCGGAACGACGGCTATTCGGCAGCTATGGGTCATCCCGTGTTCACCGATGTCACCCTGCAAGCGGGCATTAAAGAGTCCGGTTACGGCCTCGGCGCCGCCGTGAGCGATTTCAATAACGACGGCTGGCCGGATATTTATGTGACCAACGATTTTCTCTCGAACGACGAGCTCTGGCTCAATAATCATAACGGTACTTTCTCCAATGTCATAGGGAAAGCGATACAGCATCAAAGCTATTCCAGCATGGGTATCGACGCGGCCGATCTGAACAACGACGGGCTCCCCGATATCATGAGCCTCGACATGCTTCCCGAATACAATGAAAGGAAAAAGACTTCCTTCTCTTTCATGAACTACGAGCGATACCAGGCCGAACGGCAGATGGGGTATGAACCGGAGTTCATGCGGAATATGCTCCAGATAAATAATGGCTGCTTCCCCGCAACAGACACCAGCATCCGCATTCCTTTCTTCAGCGAGACCGGTCAGCTTGCCGGCGTTGAAGCGACCGACTGGAGTTGGAGCGTGTTGTTAGCCGATTTCAACAACGACGGCTGGAAGGATATTCACATCACCAATGGCATCGGCCGCGATTTTATCAATGCCGACTTCATCGAGTTCAGCAGCTCCGTATTCACCAGCAATAAATCGAAGGCCGAACAGCAGGAGATCATCAAGAAAAAACTGGCCGACCTCGATCATATCAATCTGCCCAACTATTTCTACCTGAACAACCACGACTATACCTTCACCGATGCTTCAGACACTGCCGGCATCAACGAACCCTCCATGTCTAACGGCGCCGCCTATGTGGACCTGGACAATGACGGAGACCTCGACCTGGTGGTGAACAATATCAACAAGGAAGCTTTCGTGTTCATCAATAACACGATCCGGAAAGATAAACCTGTCGAAAATCATTTCCTTAGTCTCAAACTACAGGGCGACAGCCTGAACACCCGCGGGTTTGGCGCCAGGGTTTATCTGTACAATGCCGGAGGAATACAGATGCAGGAAGAAAACCCGGTGCGCGGTTATTTCTCTTCGGTCGACCAGCAATTACTTTTTGGCTTGGGCGGGAACCGGCGGG
This sequence comes from Puia sp., assembly GCA_035548895.1. Taxonomy (GTDB): domain Bacteria; phylum Bacteroidota; class Bacteroidia; order Chitinophagales; family Chitinophagaceae; genus Puia. The sequence goes on from DASZRP010000302.1 coordinate 18,870, forward strand.
TGGATTCCCTGCTCGTTGTCTGGCCCGACGGCAAATCGCAAACCATAAAAAATATTGCCGCAGATACCGTACTGACCATTTCCCGGAAGAACGCCGTCGTTACGTACGCGCCCAATCCTGAACCGGCAAGACTTTTTTCGGATATTACTTCCGCTGCAGGCATCGCTTACCGGCACCAGGAAGTGCCGTTCAACGATTTCGGGGTTCAGGGGCTGCTGCCGCATAAATATTCACAATTAGGCCCGTTCATCACGACCGGCGATATTGACCGGAACGGAACAACCGATTTTTTCATTGGCGGGGGCTTTAATTTCTCAGGGAAAGTTTTTACGCAGCAAAAGGATCAGCGCTTCGTTTCAAAAAATCTCATCGACAGCATCAAAATAGAAGAGGATATGGATTGCCTCCTGTTTGATGCCGACGGAGACGGCGACCTCGACCTGCTGGTCACCTCCGGCGACGTGCAATACGAGGAAAATTCTCCTTATTACAAACCGCGCCTCTATCTCAACGACGGCAAAGGCAATTTCAGTTTGCAGTCCAACGCCATAACTGCTTCCGTAACTACCATCGCCGGTTGTGTAACGGCAGCCGATTTCGACGGAGACGGCGATCTTGACCTCTTCATCGGAGGCCGCGTAAGCAGGCAATACCCGCTCTCGCCCCGCAGCTTTATTTTGCAAAACGATCACGGCGTCTTTACCGATGTCACGGAAAAAGTCTGCCCCGCCCTGGAAAGGCCGGGCATGGTGAGCGCCGCCGTCGCTGTCGATTTCGACAACGACAAACAAACCGATCTCATTATTGCCGGCGAGTGGATGCCGGTCCGGTTCTTCAAAAATGATCATGGCCGCTTCAGGGAAGTGACCGACTCAACGGGGCTCAGCCAGACGAACGGCCTCTGGCGAAGCCTGGTGGCGGCAGATATCGACAATGACGGCGATCCCGATCTCGTGGCGGGAAATCTCGGTCTTAATTGCGAGTATCGCGTCAGCGCCGCCGAACCCATGCGGCTCTTTGCGGGCGACCTGGACAACAACGGTAAGATAGACCCGATCCTCTTCTATTACATTAAAGATAAGGACGGGCAAAAGCGGCTTCGCCCCGCGGCGAGTCGTACCCAGCTCAGTAACCAGGTGCCGGCGATCAAAAAACAATTCCCGCTTTACGAGGATTATGCCCATGCTTCCTTCGACGATATTTTCAATGGAATCGAAAAAGACAGTCTTCGGAAATTCTATTGTGATGAAACCAGGAGCTGCTGGTTTGAGAACCGGGGCAACGGAAAATTCGTTAAGCATGTGCTGCCCACGGAAGCCCAGTTTGCACCAGTGAACGCGATCCTTTGCAATGACTTCGACCAGGATGGATTCAAGGATCTGCTGTTAGCGGGGAACGATTACCAGACCGACGTAGTGACCGGGCGATACGATGCTTCCTATGGCTGCTTTCTCCATGGCAATGGCAAAAAATCATTTACTTCGGTGGAACCGGTCCAGAGCGGATTTATCCTGAAAGGAGATGTAAAAGACCTGTCCCTGCTCACGCTGGCGAAAGGCGAAAAGATCGTGCTCGCTGCGGTAAACGACGATTCCCTGCGGGTGTTCCGGGTTAACAGGCAATGAGACAAGCTGATTTTAATTTGGAAATTTAAAACGGTTCATTAATATTAAAAAGTATTTATAAAAGACATGAAGAAACCCTGTTCTTCTTTACCCATAGCAACAATTTTCAGCACAATCCTCCTCTTTGCGCTGCTCCTGTCGTTTGCTTCCTGTCAGCACAAGGCTGCGCTGCCGAATCAGTATATGATCGACTTGTTGAAAGAATCTGCCGACTATGACCATAATCCGCTCAATCCCTTCTCTCCCGAAGCGAAACTGAACTCCTGCGATTCGATCATTAACAACGCTTCCGATCAGGCCGTGATCAACCAGGCGCTCCACGACAAGGCCAATGCCTTGCTGCAGATGGGAAAAGAACAGGACGCAATCGATATACTGCAGGGATTGCTGGATAAAATCTCGCCGGGACTAATCGATCAGCGGCAGCCCATTAAAAAAGATCTGGCCGTCGCTTACCTGCGCCTGGGCGAAAGGATGAACTGCTTTCACAATCACAGTGCGGAGTCCTGCATCTATCCTATTTCCGCAGGCGGCGTGCATCAGGACAAGACGGGCTCCGAAAAAGCCATCGAACTATTCAAATCTCTTCTGTTAGATAATCCCGGCGACCTGGAATCGAAGTGGCTGCTGAATATTGCTTATATGACTACCGGGGGCTACCCGCAGGAAGTGCCGCCACAATATCTCCTGAAAGTAAAAAATGAGGACAGCTTGCACCTGATAAAACCATTCGTAGACGTAGCGGCCAATGTGGGGTTGAACTACAAATGCATTGCCGGCGGAAACATTGTCGACGATTTCAACAATGACAACTATCCCGACATCATACTGAGCAGCTGGTCGCTTACCGAACCCATGCGCTATTACCGGAACAACGGCAATGGCACGTTTACCGATATATCCGATTCGTCCTGGCTGGGTTATCTGACCGGCGGATTGCATATCGAGCAAACGGATTATAACAACGACGGCTTCAAGGATATTTTCGTGCTGCGAGGTGGCTGGAAGAGCAAATTCGGAAATAACCCCAACTCCTTATTGAGAAATAACGGCAACGGTACCTTCACCGACGTTACCAAAGAAAGTGGCCTGCTCTCTTTCCAACCATCCCAAACGGCTACCTGGGCAGATTTCAACAACGACGGCTGGCTCGATGTCTTTATAGGGAATGAAACCAATCCCGGAGAAGAGCTCCATCCCTGTCAGCTATTCATAAACAACAAGAACGGGACCTTCACCGAAATAGCGGCCAGGGCCGGGTGCGCCATCACGCAGTTCGTGAAAGGAGTCACTTCGGGCGATTATAATAACGACGGGCTGCCCGATATTTTTCTATCCACGATGAATGGCAATAAGATCCTGCTGAAGAATGAATCGACAAGGGAGGGCGGCGTTAAATTTTCCGACGTCAGCGCACAGGCAGGACTAACGGCGAACCGTGCACGCAGTTTTCCCTGCTGGTTTTGGGATTATGATAACGACGGCTGGCTCGACATCCTGGTCTGCGGTTATGAATTCACCGAATCCCTGTCGTACTATGCCGCTGCAGAATCAGTACAACTGCCCATTGGCAATTCCGGGAAAGTTTTCCTGTTCAGAAATAAACACGACGGAACTTTTGAAGATGTCAGCTCCAAAACGGGGCTTAACAGCATTGCGTTCGCCATGGGCTCCAACTTTGGCGATATCGACAACGACGGTTACCTGGATTTCTACCTGGGCACCGGAAACCCGCAATTGAAATCCGTCGTTCCAAACAAGCTGTTCAAAAATGTGAACGGTACCCGTTTTATAGATATTACCACGGCAGCACGGGTTGGTAATTTGCAGAAGGGGCATGCTGTTTCCTTTGCCGATCTCGACAACGACGGCAATGAGGATATCTATATCAAAATGGGCGGGGCTTATACTGCGGACGCTTATGAGAATTCTTTCTATCTGAATCCCGGCCAGAACCACAATCACTGGATCAACCTCACGCTGCAGGGGACAGTCTCCAACAAAGCCGCCATCGGTGCAAGAATAAAAGTCACTTTCAAAGAGAATGGCGTGGAAAGATCCGTCTACCGCGACGTCAACTCCGGCGGCAGCTTCGGTTCCAACCCCCTGCGCCAGCATATCGGCGTGGGGCAGGCCAGGACCATTGAGCGCGTCGAGATCAACTGGCCGGTAACGGGAAAGACCCAGCGCTTTGAAAATATTCCGCTGGACACCAATATTAAAATCACCGAAGGAGACAGCGTATTCAGTACGTATTCCCTTGCGCGTTTGGATTTCCTGACCAAAGGCCCCGGCCTGATCAGTTGCGCCCCACCGAAATAAATGGAATAAGCTATTCCGACAATATCGCCTGGCTTCTGGCAATCGCTTCTTCAAAGCTGTCGGTTACGTTCGCCTTGCCGATGGCAAAGAGCAGGCGGGCGTCGCGAAGTTCGTTCATCACCTGCTCGCTGTGCACTTCGCTTAAGATAAGCCGGATATTCCGGCGCTTCGATTCCCGGTAGACCTCCTGCAAAGTCTTGATGCCTGTCGCATCGATGATCGGCACCTGCCGCATGCGGACGATCAGCACAGCCGGTTTCTTTTCGATGAACCGGATGGCATCTTTGAATTTATAGGCTGCTCCGAAAAACAAAGGGCCGGTGATCTCGAAAACCTCCACTTCCCGGGGAATGCGGAAACGATCTACGGCCTCGGGATCTTTCGCGTCGGCAACCTCGTCTTCTTTCTTTAGTATGTTGACATTGCTGAACCGGATCATCTTCTGCATGAAGAGAAAAGCTGCCAGCATCATACCGATCTCGATGGCCACGGTAAGGTCAACAAGCACGGTGAGCAGGAAAGTGCAAAGCAGCACCGCCACATCGCCACGGGGCCCTTTCAGCATGCCGGTAAAATTTTCCCACTCACTCATATTGTAGGCAACAACCACCAGGATGCCCGCCAGGGTGGCCATGGGTATCCACGCGGCCCAGCGGCCCACAAACAATACGATCAGCAGCAGGGTGATGGCATGCACCATACCGGCCACGGGCGTGCGGCCGCCGCTCTTGATATTGGTTGCCGTTCTGGCAATGGCCCCGGTAGCAGGGATACCGCCGAATATCGAAGAGCAGATATTGGCAGCGCCCTGCGCCACCAGCTCCATATTCGAACGATGATTGCCGCCGATCATGCCGTCGGCAACCACAGCAGAAAGCAGGGATTCGATGCCGCCTAACAGCGCAATAGTAAAAGCCGGCCGGATCAGGTGCCTGATCGTATCATAATCCAGTCTCGGCACAACCGGCGAAGGCAGGCCCATCTGGAGGGATCCGAAGCGGCTTCCGATGGTCTCCACCGGCAGATGCAGCAGGCGCACGACGGCCGTCGTCAGGATCACCGCGACGAGTGAGCCGGGAATCTTATGCGTGACCCTGGGCCAGAAAATAATAGCCACCACCGTAATAACGGCCATGAGCAGGGCATAAATGTTTACGCTGCCGAAATGTGCGAAATATACTCTCCATTTGGAAATAAAATCCGCCGGTACGGAACCCATTTGCAAACCCAGGAAATCGCGGATCTGCGAGGAAAAAATAATAAGGGCGATACCACTGGTGAACCCGACGATGAGCGGATAGGGAATAAACTGGATAAGAGAACCGAGGCGGGTAAAGCCCATCAGGATCAGGATCAGCCCGGCAATAAAAGTAGCCACGATAAGTCCGTCGACGCCGTACTGCTGAACGATCCCGTACACAATGACGATGAAGGCGCCCGTAGGACCGCCGATCTGCACCCGACTGCCGCCCAGGGCGGAGATCACGAAACCGGCGATGATGGCGGTATAGAGTCCCTTCTCCGGCGACACACCGGAAGCAATGCCGAAGGCAATAGCCAGGGGCAGAGCCACAACGCCGACAATAATGCCGGCCATTAAATCTCTCGAAAACTGGAGCCGGTTGTAGTCGCGGAGCGCATCCACGAGCTTGGGTCTGAACATAGTGCTTTACGCCGGAATTTAACGGGCGAAGCTACCATTTTCTGTTCGCCCCTGCTATGAGCTTTATCAGCACAGCGGGTGATCAAGGTCATGCCGCATGCAAAATATAAAGCAGGTCCCCCGGCAACGGTTGCCATCGACCCTTCAGGTTTTCCGTTTTATTCTCCTGGCTTACCTTTACAGACCATTAAAACATTTATCTCACTATAAAATCACCGACATGGAAAGTAAAAGTGTTGACCGTCGTCATTTTCTGAAGGCCACCGGCAAGGCCGGTATCGCGGCAGGCTTTTCAGCCGCCGTGCTGCCTGCACTGGCAGCTGATGCTGCAAAAACGCACCTGAATATCCCTGCTGCCGGTACGCCCTATACCCAGCAGCCGCTGCCCTATTCCTATTCAGCCCTCGAACCTTACATAGATGCCACCACGATGGAATTGCATTACAGCAAACATGCGGCGGGTTATGCTAAAAATCTCGCTGAGGCCGTGGCCGCGGAACATGTGGATACGGGCACAACGACCCTGGAGGCCCTGCTTGCCAACATCTCACAGTACTCGACGAAAATGCGCAACAATGCCGGCGGTCATTATAATCATGAATTGTTCTGGAAACTGATGGCGCCTGCGTCAGGCAAATCGGCTCTGCCGGAAAAACTAACGGCGGCGCTTACGCGCGATTTCGGTTCACCCGAAAATCTTAAGACCCAATTTAACGATGCCGCCAAGGCGCGCTTCGGCAGCGGATGGGCCTGGCTGATTTATACCAACGATAAGAAATTCGCAATTGCCTCGACGCCGAACCAGGACAATCCGCTCATGAATGTGTCCGACGCCAGGGGCTTCCCGGTGCTGGGCATCGACGTGTGGGAACATGCCTATTACCTGAAATACCATAACCTGCGCGCCGATTATATCAATGCCTGGTGGAACCTCGTGAACTGGCAATGGGTTGCCGAACGATGGAACAGTATCGCCTGAGCCGAGGATGGAATAGAGATTGTTTTATTTCTCTGCCTTGGCAATATAAGCGCTGGGGTTTTTCAGGAATTCATCCTTGCATTCCTTCGAACAGAAGCCGTAGATCTTGCCGTTCACCTGTGCCGTGTCGCCGACGCCTGCTGTAAGCGGCATGCCGCAGGCCAGGTCTTTCTTGCTGGCAAACTGAATTCCGGAAAAATCGGGCGTTGCCTCCTTTGTTGCAGCAGCAGGCGCTGGCGTTTCTTTTTTCTCCGTCTGAGCCGGCTGCTGGCAGGCGGCAATCAAACAGATCAACAAAACGAGCGGGAAATAAGTTCTTTTCATTTTTTATCATTTAATTGTTCAGGCCGGCCAGGCAATTTAAAGCAGTTTCGCAATTAAGGCGGTATTGACAACGGAATAATAGATCTTATTGTTTTCAGACCAGGCTACGACGACTGACCGGTCGTTCAGGGCCTGTATTACCGGATAGGCAGCGTGCCCCTGCATTGCCGTCAGCTCCTTCGTATAAAACCGGCCATCATCCACTTTGTTCAGCATAATGCGGCTGTAAAAGGAATCCGCCTGCTGATTGTTCTCGCTATAAGCCAGGATGCGATTGCCGCCAGGCGCCACGCAGAGTTGAATATTTCTTCCCCGGTCGCTCACTTCTTTCTTCAACAGGGTCTGGCGGTCCGGGCTAAGTTCCGCGTAATACACACCCTTCTTGTCTCCGCCGGTGTACCAGGCGGCATAAGTGTTGTTGTCGAGGCTCGCCACCGAAGGACCGTTATGCGGACAACCGTTCATCACCCAGCCGTCTTTGCTGAAAGAAATGGCCTTGCTGAAGGATTTTCCATTATCGTCCGAGACCGCGACCGACATATCCCGCACTGAATCGTAAAGAATATTCCGGAACAGGATGCGTATCCTGCCATTGGCGGAGCAACTGATCGCCGTGCGACAACATTCGCAGGCCACCGAATCGATGAGCTGTTCCCGGGTGAACCGGTTCTCCGCATTAGTCTTTGCAAACAGCACTGGCCTGCCGGGTTTCTTATGATCGAATCCTTCATCAAGCCAGCTTGCGCCGATTTCTCCGTCGGTCAGCCGCGTTACCGAAGCAAAAGAGTGATCTGTGCCTGCCGACGTATCGGCAGCTAAGTATTCGGGAGCGGACCAGGTTTTGCCCCGGTCTGTCGAATACCGGTAACGCACAAATCCGGCCCACTGATTCTTTGGCACGGGCGCGGCAGTCTCATAAACCGCGATCAGGGTACCGTTACCCTTAACGGCGATCTTCGGCATTCCTTCTTCGTGAATGCTGGTGCTTTGTTCAATGGGCACCGACAGCGACTCGGAAAAGCGGTTGCTGTCGGCGTTGAAATAAGCCAGGAAGAACTGCTTCTGTTTGGTCTGCTCGTCCACTTCGCACCAGCTCACTAAAGGGAGGTTCTTCTCATCGCGGGTAAGATAAACGCAGGATGCATGCCTGCTTGTCTGCGAAAGAAGTACCGGCTGTTCGGAAGCTTCGGCTGGTTGACGGTGTTCTCCACAGGCACCCAGCGCAGTGGCAATCACGATCAGGTATATGCGATAATATTTCATTTGGCGAAATTGTATTTGAGTTTAAGTCCCGCGTAATAATTAATTCCGGGGGAAGGATTGAACCAGGCAGCGGGCGAGCCGTTCGCATCAGCATTCAGGTTGATGAGGGAACTGTATTTTGCATTCAGCGCATTATTCACTCCGGCAAAAACATCGAAACCGAACTTTCCGATCCCTCGCTTATACCCAATCTTCGCGTTCAACAGCGAGTAAGCATTCGACCAGGCCGTGTTGGCATCGTTCATCGGCGCTTTATCGTAATAATAGTAGACCGTATTGAAATAGATGCCGGCACTGGTTTCCAGGTCAACCCCCGCGGCGAGATTGAAAGGCGTTACGCCGGTCACGCGCTTGCCGGAGTTATCCGTTTTTACCACGCTGTAACTGTTCCAGTCGAAGGTCTCGACCTCATATTCCTTAAAATGATAGTTGCTGTTCGTGATGCTGATCCAGGGCTTCAGGAGGCTGATCGCTTTCTCTTTGTCGTTCACCACGACATAAGAAATCGTTGCTTCCAGGCCTTTCTGATCCGTTGAACCGGCATTGCGGTATTGCGTATTCCCATATTGATTCACCACGGGCACGATGGCATTGGTCAGGAACATCTGGTAAAGGCTCACATCGTAATTCAACCGGTTGTTCAGCAGGCCGCCGCGGAAGCCGATCTCATAGTTAACACCGTCTTCAGGCTTGATCGACGTGTTGAGCGTGCCATCGAAATTATTGATCTCCCAGGAAGGCGGTGGCGAATAGCCATAGCTGATGCTGCCATGAACGGCCAGGTCCTTCCCGATCTTCTGGACGATAGCAATGCGCGGCGAAAGCTTGGCGGGAAAATCGATCCTGCCAGTGAAATTGGCCGTCGAGTCCTGCATCAGGTCGACCGCATCGTAAAACAATTTGTTATAGCTCGCGCCCAGCGTGAGAAAGGTTGTCGACGCGAAATCAAACTCCGCCTGTGCAAACAGGATATTGGAATTCGAGGTCAGGATCAGGTCTTCCGTCATCGCCCCGGTCTCGGGCCAGGTGCCCGGCTTGTCGTTCACGATATCGAACTGATTATCGAACTGATGCTGGTACTGGTATTCATCGCCCAGGGTGAAACGGGCTTTTACCTTTCCCCACTGTGGCGAGTAAACGAATTTGGTCCTCGCGCCATAGCCACCCGTGCTTTCCTTGAGATAACCATTATAGGAAATGCTTTCGCCAAAAGGATGATCGAGGGTCTGGAATGAACCGTAGACGCTCGTCGTATTCTGAAACTTCGATGAGAAGCGGTAAACCTGCGAAGCGCCGAGAATGGTGTAGTCGTATTTCTTCACAGAAGTCTTGTTGTCCTTGCAATACTGAACGGCCTGGCGCGGATTGTCGGCCACCTGTGCGCTGTCCAGCCCGCCCGCAATGCCAAAGCCGCCGGTGGCATGGTTCACGAATATATTAATGGTCCGGTGCTCTCCGGAAAATAGCTGGGAGAAGATATTGATGATATTCTTCTTCGACCAGCCGTTCTCGCGATAGCCGGCATAATCCTGGCTCACCACATTGGCCGCGATGTTATAATTCTCGCCGGCAGCGCGGTAGGTCAGGTTGAACCGGTTCAACCCATAAGAGCCGCCGGTATAACCGGTTTCCAATTGGTTCTGTCCGTAAGCCGCCTTATCGCTTTTAAAGAGAATGACGCCGCCATTGCCCGATCCATAGAGACTTGCTGAAGGCCCCTTCAGGATCTCCATGCTGCCGATAACGGTCGGGTCTACGTCCACACCGTGCGAGGCCGTGCCATCGGGCGCAGAAAGCGGGATATCGTTCCAGTACAACTTCACATTGCGGATGCCCCAGGGGTCGCTGATCACGCTACCGCGTATGGATATGCGATAATCGCCGGGGAGATAGTCTTCCATCTTCACCCCCGGCACGGTATTCAATGCGTCTTTAATATCCATATTATTGCCTCGCTGTATTTCGCGGGGAGTGAGCAGGGCGATTGAACCGGCTGTTTCCATCAGCTTGCGATTATTGTCGTAGCCGGTCACTGTAACGGAATTCAGGTTGAGGCTATTGGCCGCCAGCTCCACGTGGATGAAGCGGTCGTCCCCTTCCACTTTCAATTGTTTCGTTTCATAGCCGATGAAGGAGACAGTGACGGAATCGTGGTAGAGCGGGATATCGAACTCCCCGACGGCATCCGTAGCGACGGTCGTACCGCCGCTCGACACAGAGGCGCCGGTCAGGACCTGTCCTGTTTGCCAGTCGGTCACCTTCCCCTTCACGGTATTCTGCGCCATGAGGGAGCAGCAGCTCATCATGGCCAGGAAACCAAAAATCAGTTTCATGCTGTATGAAAATTTGTTTACTCCGGGAAGCCGCCGGTCGACAGGTTAACCTGTCGCATGGTCGACAACATCCTGATGGAGACTTCAATAACTTATAGAAAATAGAAAACAGGCATCAGATGCCGATGCCAAAACAAAAAGAAAAAATCAGACAGCGGGAGGATGAAAGATGGCCAGGGAACGGTCTACCGGTGAACCGATATGAAATGAAGTGTGTTGACTTTCCCGGTTCTCAAACAGGGGTTGGAAATTGGCAGCGGCAAAAAAGGACTTGGACGACAGGGCGATCTCGTTTTTATTCTCGGAACGGTTCTCCGGGTTTTCCTGGTCTTTCTTTTCTTCCTGACGCATCTTCTCCATCATCTGGCATTTCCCATGGCAATGCATCATCGGCCGGGCCTTATTCTCGCAATGGAGGGCATAACGGCTCATATTGGCGTAATAGTCGATGATGATGATACCGCGGGTGAAGGTCTGCGTGAGAAAAGCAGCGAGGAGCAGCAGCGCAGCCAATTGGTGATATAGTAATTTATTAAACACCGGTACAAAGGTAAGCGCAATCAGAGGAGAACGACAAATAAAACCTTTATTTCAAACCGCTATCCGGTCTTTGCAATATTTATTGCGATAGTCCATGGGGGAAAGGCCGGTGATTTTTTTAAATACTTCCCTGAAGGCCTTATCATCGGTATAACCAACATCATTCATTACTTCGAAAACCGTTTTTCGTCCCTGCTCCAGTTCTCTTTTGGCTGCTTCCACTTTTACGCGCTGCAGGTATTCTACGGGTGTATTGCCTGTCGCCTTAATAAAGCGCCGGTCGAAGTTGCGCCGGCTGATGGCCAGGCTAAGGGCCAGGTCTTCGAAGGAAATCTTCGCGTCGATATTTTCCTCTATATAAGCCTGTGCGCGACCGATCAATTCATCGCCGTGGCTTTTTTGACTATGGAAGATAGTAAAAGGAGATTGCGAGTTTCTTTCCATATCGATCTGGAAAACCTTCGAGCAGTAAATGGCGGCCCGGCGGTCGAATAATTTTTCTACCAGGTAAAGCATAAGGTTCAGAAAGGAATAGCCGCCGCCGTTAGTATAGATGCCGTTTTCGTCGGTGATGATCTTGTCTTCGGCCACCCGCACGCCGGGAAACATTTCCCTGAAGCGCGCAGCCGCATTCCAGTGTGTGGAACAGACTCTGCCTTCCATCAAACCGGTAGCCGCTAACAGGAAGGCGCCGGAGCACATGCTCGCAATCTCAGCTCCCTGTTTATATTGATGACTGATCCAATCGATCAACGGACCATTCCGGCGGACCACTTTATCATAGTCGCCAAAAATAGAAGGGATGATCAGGAGATCCGTTTGCTTTATACTGCCGAGGCTGACCGGATGAACCGAAAAATAACCGCCGCTGACCTTCGATTCCGAAACGAACCCTGCAATACGGATCTCTATCGCCATTTTATTGCCCAGCTTTTGCCAGTAGTCATTCGCCCGGCTCAGAATTTCATAAGCGCCTGCGAGGCTGTTCAGGTTAAGCTCGCAGTCGGGCACGACTATCGTGACGCGTTTCATAAAGAAATATTTGCTCAAATTTAGCATTCCGTTCTGGCCAAATCAACCCGATACAAAGTCTATTTCACACCCCGCCTCTTTCTTTTTTAGACAATAGCTTTGATCCCGCTTAATAACCATGCTGCAAAACATAAAACCACATACTATGAGCAAGCAAAATTTAATCATCCGGTTCACGGTAAACAAGCCGGCCGCCGAGGTCTTTGAAGCAGTAAACCGGGTGAAGGACTGGTGGACCGAAAACCTGGAAGGCGCTTCTTCGCAGTCCGGCGATGAATTCTCCGTGCAATTCGACGATGTTCATTATTCGAAACAAAAACTGGTGGAATTCGTCCCGGGCAAAAAAGTATCCTGGCTAATCACCGAAAGTCATCTCAGCTGGCTTCAAAACAAAACGGAATGGACGGGTAACCGGCTGGTTTTTGAAATCACCCCAAATGACAAGGGAACCGAACTGAAATTTGAACAGGTCGGTCTGACGCCCGAGCAGGAATGTTACAATGGCTGCTCCAGCGCCTGGAACCAATACATCGGTTCCAGTCTAAAGCAGTTGATTATGACGGGCAAGGGGAATCCGGAACCGGAGAAGACAAGCAACCCGAAAGGAAAATCCGACGACTTCCAGACGACGCTTAAAGTGAAAGCCGGTCCTGAGGCCGTTTTTAAGGCCATCGGTAATGTGCGTGGCTGGTGGTCGCAGGAAATCAAAGGCGGCACGGAAAACCTCAACGATGAATTCGACTATCATTACCAGGACGTACACCGGTGTAAAATAAAGCTGACCGAAGTAGTTCCCAACAGGAAAATCGTTTGGGAGGTGCTCGACAATCATTTCAGTTTCACGAAAGACAAAAGCGAGTGGATCGGCACAAAAATCATTTTCGATATCAGGCCAACGGGCGACGGAACCGAAATCCATTTTACCCACCAGGGCCTGGTGCCGGAATATGAATGCTATTCCGTTTGCGAGAATGCGTGGACGGATTATATCCAGCACAGCCTGCGCGATCTGATCACTACCGGCAAAGGGAAACCGAATCCGAAGGAGTAAAGCGGGTCGGCAGATCCTCCTGCAGGCCTGCTTCGGTGTTTGGTATAAGCGGTCGTTTTATCCGGGAGCGGGAAACTGGCGCCGGCAGAGCGCTTATTCTGCACCCGCCGGTACCACCAGCACCGGAACAGTGGCATGACGGAGCACGTATTCCGCGGTAGAGCCCATGAGCAGCTTGCGGATGCCGGAGCGGCCATGGCTGCCCATCACGATCAGGTCGGCCTGGCCCGATGCGGCTGTCCGGATGATCTCACGGCCGGGCAACCCTTCCGGCGTGAGGCGCTTTACGATATTAACCTCATCGTATAACCGAATATATTCTTCCAGGGTTTGTTCTGCTTCCCGTTGCAGGTCCGCCTCAGTCTGCTCCAGGGTGATGCCCAGGTCGGCGTTCACCTGCTCTTTGAGCTTATCCACCACGCAAAGCAGGGTCACGGTTGCTTTCAGATCGTGGGCCAGGGCAAAGCCTGCTTTGGCCGCTTTCATGGAATAAGAGCTGTGGTCGACGGCAATGAGGATCCTGTTATATGGCATGGTACAGTATATCTGTGATCAAAGTTATTATATCTCTCCGTCTTCGGCTCAGGACAGGCATACGCTGCGATTGCTTAGATTAATTTGATGATTACTATACCCAGATATACGGCGCCCAGCCCGATCACCAGACTTAACAGCATATAAAGGGTGAAATGAAAAAACGCTCCGTTCTGCAGCAGGTCCACATTTTCAAAGGCAAAGGAAGAAAAAGTAGTATAGCCTCCGCAAATGCCCGTGGCGAGAAACAATCGCATGTCCGGCGACAGGACATTTCCCCTGTCGGCGAGGGCATAAACCATACCGATTACCAGGCAGCCCAGAATATTGACGCTTAAGGTGCCGAGGGGAATAAAAGAAGGAAAGTGTTTTTGAAAAAATTGCTGGGTGAGATACCGGCAAATACCGCCGGCGAAACTTCCCACACCTACTAAAATCAAACTCCTGGCCATAGTTAAAAATTTAGTTTGACAAACTATGATCAGGAGTCATTATTCCTGTTGAGGCAGGACGGTTAAAGGCGAACTCCATCGCCGTTATCATCAAATTTAGTTCTTTTTTGGCAATCTTTGCCCGCGGACGAAGAGTACCGTAAATTTAAGTGTTGTGTGTCATGAAATTTGAACACTCCAACATTCCAACCAATTAACAAAATATAAATGGCCGACAATACAGCAGAAGAGCCCTTCGAGCATAAGACCAGTGCAGAATCCGAAAATCTTTCAGACGAAATTGTTCCTTCTGCCAACACCGGCATAATAGGCCTAAACCAGCAAGCTGAAAATATGGAAGCTCATTATCATACCCATCCGGGTCACGGAAAGAAAACATGGAGAGAATATTTTTGGGAATTTTTAATGCTTTTCCTCGCCGTATTCTGCGGCTTTTTAGCGGAGTACAAACTGGAACATGTACTTGAGCGCCAGCATGAAAAACAATTTGCCAATCTCCTGTTGTCCGATTTGCGTGCAGACTCGCTATATTACATTCACAGGAATAAGAATGCCGAAATCATATTGAAAAAGCATGAACAGTTTTATGATTTAATGACGGCTTCGCAAAAACCAACAGACAAACAAATACTTACTGCGTTTATTCCGCTTGATCATATTTATGTTTTAAGTATTACACCTGGTACCTATAGCCAAATGAAGACTTCAGGAGGTTTGCGATACGTACAAAAAACTGATCTTGTTAATATGCTGCAACAGTACTACGAAATTTTAATACCAAGGGCTATTCAAATTAGTGATAGGAATATGCAGTATTACACTAACAATATCATTTCCTATTCGCTTCATCATTTCAAGATACAGGATTATGATGGGGAGTCCGATTCATTAAAAGTAGCTAACCCCGTAATTATGAATCGCACCCCACAAACAGACCAGCAGTTGCTGAACGTAATGGGAGGTTATTATACACTCCAAAGAATTTATAAAAAAAGGATCATGCACGACCTCATTGCTGCAAACAGTGAACTCATTCGTACAATCAGGGAAGAATATAATATTAAATAGTGCAAGGCTGCGGTGGAAGTGACTGAACAGACATCAGCCATTGTGCTCATGCCCCGGCGAAAGCCTTCATCATATTCCGGCTGCCGGCGAAAAAAGGCGAGCGCTGATGCAGGGATGACGGCGTTTTTTTCAGTATCTCCGAATGGCCGTCTGTCGCCAGGCCGTCCGCCATTTCCAGCATAAAAGCGAAGGGATTGCATTCGTAGAGCAGGCGGAGCTTGCCGTCGGGACTGGCTTCCCTTGCGGGGTAGAGGAAAACGCCGCCTTTGAGGAGGCTGCGATGCATGTCGGCCACCAGGCTGCCGGTATAGCGCAGGCTCGGAACCTTTGCTTGGGTGTTTTGCAGCAGGCTGTCGATATAGCTGCGCACGTTTTGCGGGTAGAGCCTGTAATAGCCCATATTGATCGAAAAGGTATTGCCGTCCGGCGGGCACTTGATGTCGGGATGGCTGAGGGTGAACTCGCCGATGGAGGGATCGAGGGTGAAACCATTCACGCCGCGCCGAGTGGCGTAGACTAACATGGTGGATGAACCGTAGATCACGTAGCCCGCGGCCACAAGCGCTTCGCCGGCCTGCAGGAAATCTTCCCGACTGCAGGGTTTCCCTTTTTCTGTTTTCCGGCGCAGCACGCCGAAGATGGTGCCGATGGAAATATTCACGTCGATATTGCTGCTGCCGTCGAGCGGGTCCATGACGACCACGTACTTCGATTGGTTGGAGAGCTCTTCGTTGAAGGGAATGAAATCGTCCGCCTCTTCGGAAGTAATGCCTGCGCAACTGATGCCGCGTTGCAATACCGCGATGAACTCCCGGTTGGCGAACTCGTCCAGGCGCTGCACCGATTCGCCCTGTATGTTCACGGCTCCGGTTTCCCCTAAAATATCGACGAGGCCTGCCTTATTCACTTCCACGTTCACGCGCTTCGCGGCCAGGGCGATATCGCGGAGCAGATTGCTGAGCTCTCCCGTTGCCTGTGGCAGGGAGCGGAGCTCCTGCTTGCGGAATTCTTCGAGCGTGAGTACCTGGCGGTTGACGGACATAGCGATAGGTTTTGGTGCAGGATGCGGTTGCGGATAGCAATATTCAGGTTAATCTGCGGAATTTCCAAGCGGCTTTGCTGAAAGCCAATGCTGAAAGCTTCTGTCAAACCTATTCATAATGATACCGGCACTGTAATACAAATAAAACCTGGCCTTTGACTTGATATACCAGGCGGTGTTCACTGGTGATGCTTCTGCTTCAGTACACCTGGTATTTATTTTTCAATGGCTCTGGTTTCCCAAGGCCTGTGAATAGATGCTTCCTGATATCAAGAATTAAGGCTTTGATCTTATCGGCAAGATCCGGATTATGCGATTTGAATTTCAAATAGTCTTTCTCCGCTGCCGGTGCAAATTCCACTTGCTTGATCGGTATCTCCATTATTCAACCGCTACCATTTTGTTCTTCACCTCAACGCAGGCTTTCTTACGCTCTTTTTGTTTACCCCTGACCTGTGCCCTGCTTTTATTTTCTCCGACTTTTTTGGCTTAAGAAATTCGTGTGTCATATTTATTGTCCTGCCCGCATCCAGATCATCCATGGCGTCAAGCAAGGCGCGTGCATTCGCGCGGTTGCCAAAAAGATACAAGGTCTCGGCTATGCTGTCGAATTCTTTTTTGGAAAGCACAACCACGTTTTCTCCACCAGGTCGGGTAACGACAATAGGCTTTTTAGTTTCTATGGTTTCATCCAAATACATCTTTAAATTCTCCCGAAATTTTGACAGGTTAACGATAGTCATGACTTTTTACTTTGCACCTCCAAAGTTAACGGAGTATCCTGGATTGTACAATTATTTGTACAAAATGATTACCCGCAGCAAGTCATGTATTTCCATTTATAATTTGCAAGCAATTAAAAAAACAAAACACCAGACGGGTATTATAACCCGATAATTAACCGTGAAAACACCTGGAGATACACAATTAGGCGAATCTCAACCGGTTAGAACAGTTTGTGACCATTTCCTCTCCGGTTTCGGGCGGCCTGGCCCTGGACAATATTTTTTTCTTATGGGTTACCCGCCCGGGCTTTCCGGTATTAACCGGAAAAGAGCATTGGTGAAGAGGACTTGGCGCCGGAGTCCGGTATTATTTTCTTCCTGTTTTTTCGTACCAGACAGGGAGCAAGTCCATTGTACCAATGGACTTGCCTCGAAGACGGTCCGAAGCGGTTATGGACTTGGTCCGGCGCCAACCCCGGTTCACCAGTGATTTCTTGAATTAAAAGCTTTAAATCTTATGCTATGGGAAACCAAAAAGGCGTCGCCCTGAACGGGACGTTCGGGAACATATTATTCCGTTAAGGGCGGACATTATCAACGCTCAAAACCGGGGTATGTGCGTCGCACAGCCGCGACGGTCAAAACGGGTTATGAATTCGGCCGGGCCAGCCGGCTTGGAAAAGAGATCCGGATGATCGTTAGTCCCATCAATCCCTGCCGCGATGACCGGCGGGTGATGTTCCGCTTAACGGGAGCGCTCAATCTGATGATCCACCGCCTTGATGAAAACCCCTCTGCGCAGACGGTCCGGTCTGCATTAGGCTATCTCAGTCATTTCCAGTTCAACAAGGAAGGCGCTTATTCCTGCATGGAGCGGATTGAAATTGAACCAAAGCTTGTGGGAAACCGGATCACCGGATTTCGGTTCCCTTCCTTTAGTCCAAAACAATATTTCAGCAGCGTGCCGGCAGGAACAACGAAGATCTTTTTCCGCGTTCGGGTGTTGGCCGTTTCGGCAAGGCGGTCCGCAGCACGTTTGCTTGGGAAAGCAGATTGGGAGATAGCTTATTCAGACGAAAACTTCCATCCGGAAGACATGGACTTCAATGCCCTGGCTGAACCGGGTGAACTCATGCTCACCGTCGCTGCGGTGGAATATGAGACAAGCCGGAAAGGGCTTATCAATATTGACCAACGGATGAATTTCCGGCCCTGCGGTATCATCCGGACGGAAGCGGTGTTATAGGACGGTAAGGCCCATACGCCGCAGGAATCGTCTTTTCAAAGTCAGCTAAAAAGCGTTCGCTTCCGATTTGCTTCGGTTGTAAGCGGCATATCCCTTTTCTGCTACGTCTTCGGCTTTTGCTTTCATTCCGGAGACTTTATCCTTGACCCCGTCAACCATTCCGTTAAAACGATCTTTGATAGAATCCGCCAGATCATTGCTGCGTTCCGAGATCTTCCTGCGGGTTTCCGTACCCTTGTCCGGAGCAAACAAAATACCCAGGGCCGCGCCTACGGCAGCTCCTGCAACAAATCCCAATAAAACTTTAGAGGTGTTCATGTCTCATTTTTTAAGTTAAACAAAATGTCTACCCTTTCACATTATAAAATCCTTGCCAAAACCGCTGATCAGGAAAAAAATTATCAAAGTTCAAACGTTCCTTTGGTCGTTGTTTTCACCAGGGCCGCGTATAGCATTTTCAACTGGGAAAAATAGTGCAGCAAACCATTCTGCTGGTATTTCAGCATCCGCCGGATATTGTCGTATAAAAAAGGTTCATTCAGAATTTCCCGGTAGGTTTTCATCAGCGATTGCTCACCCAGGTTCATTTCCCGGATATCGTCCGACCTGCCGTCAGTCTTTTCCGAAGGATTATCCATCGGCTCCTGGCGATCCGGATCGGCGGCCTGCTGAACGGCAGACTTTCCGCCCAGAGTCTCGATATGCGCCATCAGCTCGTTGGCATACTGCTTACTGGCCTGGGCCAGAGAAAGCAGCGAAAGCCGCATTTGAATGTTCGGAATCCGCAAAGCGGTCTGCTCATAATTATTTTTTACTGTCTGCAGCACGCTTAACAAGCGGTTGAGCTTTTCCAGTATAATAACCGGAGTCTTATGAACAAATGCGGATGCCATAGCTGAGGTGTTTACACAGAAATGCCGCAACAAGAGTACCAATACATCTTATTTAAGTGTTAATTGGAAAATAAATATCAAATGTGAAAAGGCCGGCCGCGAATGCCGGCCATAATAGAAAAAGCTGTCGCGCTATTCAGTCGGCCGATCCCCTGATCACTTTCAGCAAAACCGCAACGATGGCTATCACGAGCAGGATATGAATGATCCCGCCGGCATGATAACCCAGAAAACCAATTGCCCAGGCAATGACGAGAATAACCGCAATGACGTAGAGGAGATTTCCCATAAATATTAATTTAACTGATGAATACTACCGTTTGGGCTGCTGAATAACCAGTCGCCTCATTTACCGGCATTCCGGACTGGCCATTTTATCCAGGGTGCGATTAATACTTTCCAGGTTCAACGGCTTGCCGAGAAATTCATCTGCACCCTGCCTGTAGGCTGCATATTCATCTTCCGGGGTGTCGTTCGCCGTAATCATGACCACCTTAGCAGAGGGATAGAGCTCCTTTAAATAGGGTATGAAATCGATTCCTTTTCCGTCGGGCAGATTGTTATCTAAAAATATCAGACGAGTCTGCTTTTTTTCAACCAGGGTTGCGGCTTCCGCCAGGTTATTGGCAAATCTGGTTTGAATATTTCGTTTTCGAAGAATTCTTTCAAAGAGAAAGCAAATATCGGGTTCATCGTCCACAATTAAAATGCTTTCCGGATTCCACTTATTCATGACTCATCCAATTCAGGGCGCTTCAAAGATAATTTAACCTTAAGCGTCAATTATTTTGCCAGCCCAACTTGCCAGATAACTCTTTGACTATAATTTGTTTATCTTGATTAATTTGAGTATTTTATTCCCCAATTCAGCCCCCATTCCCTTGTATTGCCGGCAAAAACAATCAGTTATTGCAATGGCAGGATGTTTA
The DNA here is from genome assembly GCA_035548895.1 of Puia sp. Classification (GTDB taxonomy): domain Bacteria; phylum Bacteroidota; class Bacteroidia; order Chitinophagales; family Chitinophagaceae; genus Puia. Next base: position 38,891 of record DASZRP010000302.1, read on the forward strand.
TAACAATGTGTTTGATATTTTTCCTGAATAAATGAAAAATTGATGAAGCGGATATTGATAGTGGATGACGACCGCGATATGTGCCTGTTGCTGGAACGGTACCTGCAACGCAAAGGTTTTGAAACCGAAGCGGCCAGCACCGGGAGCCGGGGCATGGACCTGTTCCGCGAAAAAAAGTTCGACGCGGTGATCTGCGATTTCCGCCTGGGCGATATGGAAGGCAGAGAGGTGCTGACAGAGATCAAGCGCCTGAACCCCGCTACGCCCGTGGTGATCATCACCGGATATTCCGATATAAAAATTGCCATCGACGTCATCAAGGCCGGGGCTTTTGACTACATCACCAAACCCCTGGTCCCCGACGAAGTGCTGAACGTGATCAATAAGGCCATCGATCAGCTTGAAAACGGGACGGCTCCGGAGCCTTCTGTCAGTCAGGGTCGGCAAAAAAATAAACCCAGCGAACCGGACAATCCCCTGTTCCTGGTCGGCAAATCGCCCCTCACCATTGAGCTCTACCGGCAGGTCGAACTGGTGGCCCCCACCAATTATTCAGTCATTCTGTATGGCGAGAGCGGCACGGGGAAAGAAGTGATTGCCCGTACCATTCACAATAAGAGCTTACGGAAAGACAAGCCGTTTATCGCCATGGACTGCGGCACCCTGTCCAAGGAACTGGCCGGCAGCGAGCTGTTCGGTCATGTAAAGGGAGCTTTTACGGGTGCCCTCAACGACAAGGAAGGTCATTTTGAATTGGCCAATGGCGGAACGCTGTTCTTAGATGAAGTGGCGAACCTGTCTTACGAAATACAGGCTGCCCTGTTGCGGGTGATCCAGGAAAGAAAGTTCAAGCGGGTCGGCGGCAACAAGGAAATGGACGTAGATGTCCGGATCATCGTAGCCTCCAACGAAGACCTGCAAACCGCCTATCGGAACGGCCGGTTCCGGGAAGACCTCTTCCATCGTTTCAATGAATTTTCCATTATCCTGCCGCCGCTGAGAAACCGGAAAGAAGACATTCCGTCCTTTGCGCAATTCTTCCTGAATAATGCCAATACGGAACTGAACAAGAAAGTGGAAGGTTTTGAGGATGAGGTGATCCGGATGTTCCTGCACTATCCGTGGCCGGGCAACCTGCGTGAATTCCGGAATGTGGTCCGCCGGTCGGCCCTCCTTTCCCCTTCCGGCATTATCGGCACTTCGGTGCTCCCGGCGGAAATTGCCGGCGTGCAATGGGAAAATATTCCCAAGGAACCGATGCCCGTGGGACACAATCACCTGCCGGATACGCTGAACCGCGATCTGGATCTTAAGAACGCTGCGGCGCAGGCAGAATACGAGACCATTATGAACGTCTTGAAAAGAGTTAACTTTAATAAATCCAAGGCTGCCGAAATATTAAAGATCGATCGCAAGACCCTCTATAACAAGATCAAGCTTTTTGAATCGGGAAGGCATCGATAATTCACGGTACGGGATTTGGATTGATTATTCATCATTAACAAATAGCATTATGATCAAGCCGGGAGAAATGACGACGCTCAGTCAGGTCATCGAAACGCTGAGGGTAAGACGCATGGATAATGAATTCCGCTTCGAAAGCGAGGGCATGACGATCGGAAACGGCAAGTTCTATCAACCGGGGGATCTCCAGATCATCAGAACTTACCGCTTTGAAGGCGAGTCCGATCCTGCCGATTCCGCCATCCTTTATTTAATTGAGGCCCTGGATGGAACGGTCGGCTTCATCGCCGACACCTACGGCGCTTATAGCAATTTTGAAGACGCGCAGTACAACGATTTCATTCATAAAATCAAAGAGAACGAAAGGGACGAGCAGCAGATTTTTGCAGATTGAGAGATCCCTTATCTTATAGGACCAATATTAACTACCAGGCAACTCTGATCGATCCTATTTAATTAATACAAACGATCCCCGCTTTGCCTTTTCATTCTCTCCCAGGAACTGGTATTTGCAAACCCAGACAAACGCTCCTGAAGACTGTGGAATGCCATTGTAATTTCCGTTCCAGCCCTGACCGGGCTTTGTGGAATGAAAAACCATCTGGCCCCAGCGGTTGTAGATGGAAAATTCATATTTGACGATGTTACCTTCAACTCTGGGAGAAAAATTATCGTTCCGGGCATCTCCATTTGGTGTAAAGGCATTTGGAAAGAAGATATGGTTGGGGCAATCTTTTGCTGCCACAGTAACGGTGTCTGCTCTTTGACATCCATTGATGTCGGTAACCCGAATCCAATATATGCCGGGACTGTTAACATTAAGCGTGGATTGTCGCGAGCCATCGTTCCACTCATATAGCCAGTTCGGGTTGTAACCCGGATTCAGGGTAATGGATTCAAACGGGCAAACGGCTGTGTCTTTTAGCATGGAATCGGCCGGCGGCTGATAAACATGACTGATGGTAACAGTATCGGAAGCCCGGCAGCCATTCTGATCCGCTACCTGTACCCAGTATTTTCCGGATTGCCCGACATTATAGGATTCATCGGCGCTCTGGTCCTGCCAGCTATAAGACCTGAACCCTTTCCCCGCATCCAATAACAGACCCGATCCTTCACACAAAAAATCCCTGTCGCCCAGATCCACTACAGGATTTGAAAATACATTGACTAAAAAGGAATCCCGGAGATCGCAGGCTGCCTCGATAGAAGCATGCAGGTAACCTTTCCAGCTACTTTTGAAAAC
>DASZRP010000303.1:0-15896 GCA_035548895.1 Puia sp.
TTAAACGGAATATCTGCAGCCGACAAACATCTGCTGCAGATCCGCATCCGTGCCCTGCTGGCTCGCTTAGCCTGGCGTAGTGAGGGCTATTTTGAGATCATGAACCAGGATGATCCGGTAGTGAAGAAAGCCCTGGAACTGATCGGGAATTAGTTAGTTTCCCTGCCGGGCTTCTTTGTCCAGCAATTCCTTTTTCTCTATCCGGTAGCTGAATATTAATCCCAAACCTCCGCCAATGGCTATGAGCGCGAAATAGATCGCCACATTGGCATCGGAATCGAAGCCGTGATGAATATTGTACAACACGAAATTATCCAGGAGATAGGCGGCAAACAGGCCTAAACCTGCTCCAACCAGCAATAATCCCCATTTAAGGTTGCGGAAAGGCGCCGGCCTCGGCCTGGCATGCTGAATCCGGGGGTCCATGCCCTTTTCTATCATGGACATGTTTTCCTTATTATTTAAATACCTGATTCCAAAAATCATCGCAAAAAGCGCCAGGCTGCTCAGGATCAGCCAGAAAATCGCCAATTGATCGGGTCCCATATACTTTGTTTTAATTTTTATTGAATTGCGTTATTGCCCTATCAGACTACCGGTGAAAGAGAAAGGTTACACTACCCCGGCTAAAAGTTGACGGTTACAGATGACGGTTTCTATCTTTGTAACCTGGCCTCATTAATAATCGTCTAACCTACTGTGACAACAACCGAACTCACCGATACCGAGATCATCAGCCGGGTTTTGCTGGGCGAGCAGGCCATGTACGCTAAATTGGTGGAGCGCTATCAAAACTATGTGTTTACGCTGGTTATCCGGTTCATTCCAAATCGGGAGGACGCCGAGGAAGTGGCACAGGACGTATTTGTGAAGGCCTATCGCTCCCTGGCCGACTTCCGGGGGGATTCGAAATTCAGCACCTGGTTGTTCACTATTGCCCGCACCAGTTGTATCAGCTTTTTGAGAAAGAAGAGGCCGGACCTGCAGTCGCTCGACAATGAAAAGACCGGGCTGCAATTAGAGAACCGGGATTCCGGTTTCCGGGCCGACCTGGTAGAACAGAAATCGCGTCACGCTATGGTGAATGAAGCCATTGGAATGCTCAGCGCCGACGATAGCCAGGTATTGACGCTATTTTATAAAGGAGAACAAAGCCTGGAGGAGATTGGCCGGATCATGGGTATGGAGGCCAATACAATTAAAGTAAAACTGCATCGGGCCAGGCAACGACTGAAAGATAAAATGGAAAAGCATTTTCAACAGGAAGTAAGGGAAATGCAGGACGATTAATCGACTATTACAATGTTTAGATATGGAATCGGAGATATGGAAACGATATAGCTGGAAAGGTTCCACAGCAGTTGAACAAGAAAAAGAAATGAATATGGAAACGCCGAATGAAATGGAAGAACGTTTATGGAATTTCATAGACGGCAGGGCATCTGCGGAAGAGCAGTCGCTCATTCGTGAACTGATTGGCCGGGATGCAGCCTGGGAACGATTATACCGGGAATTGCTGGAAGTGAACCAGCTGTTGCATGCACAGGAACTGGAAATGCCTTCCATGCGGTTCACCAAAAACGTTATGGAAGAAATTGCGCGCTTCCAGGTCGCCCCCGCTACGAAAACCTATATCAATAAAAATATCATTCGCGGCCTTACGGCTTTTTTTCTACTGATGATCGGGGGTATCCTGGTCTATTTCCTTGGCCAGGTTCATTGGGTTTCCAATCCGACCGATACGATTATTCCAAAATATAATATCGATGCAGGCCGGATAAACTGGGGAAAAGCATTGAACAGTACAGCCGTAAATATTTTTATTCTCGTGAACGTGGTGCTTGGGTTCATTCTCCTGGACAAATTTCTCCAGAGTAAAAAGGCTGCACGGAGTTAATAGATGACAGTTGACAGATGACGGTTGGCGGTTGACGATTTCTTAATCGTAACTTTGTTCAATGGATATCAGGAACAATATTCTGGAAACCATTGGCAATACGCCTTTGATCCGGTTGAACCGGATCACCCGCGATCTTCCATGCACCGTGCTTGCCAAAGTGGACTACGTCACTCCCGGCAATTCCATTAAAGACCGGATGGCGGTCAAGATGGTTGAAGTGGCCGAGCAGCAGGGCAGGTTAAAACCGGGTGGAACCATCATCGAATGCACCAGCGGCAATACGGGAATGGGCCTGGCCCTGGCTGCCGTGGTAAAAGGATACAAATGTATATTCACCACGACGGACAAACAATCCAAAGAAAAATCGGATATACTGAAAGCGGTCGGCGCCGAGGTGATCGTTTGTCCAACGAACGTTGAACCGGAAGACTCCCGCAGCTATTATTCCGTAGCGCGAAGACTTGCGGCGGAAATTCCCAATTCATTTTTCTGCAACCAATACGATAACCTGGCCAACCGTCAGGCGCATTACGAAACCACAGGTCCTGAGATCTGGCGCCAGACCGACGGGAAGATCACGCACCTGGTTTGTACCGCAGGAACCGGAGGCACGGTAACGGGCACGGCTATGTTTCTAAAGGAAAAAAATCCGGCCATCCAGGTTTGGGCCATCGATGTGCAGGGCTCGCTGCTGACGAAATATTTCAACACGGGCGAAGTGGATATGAATGAGGTTCATCCCTACGTTTCCGAGGGGTTCGGGGAAGATTTCGTTCCCGAGAACTATGATATGCGTTTTATCGACCGCTTTGAACAGGTAACGGATAAAGGCGGCGCTGTAATGGCGCGCAGGCTGGCCAGGGAAGAAGGCCTGTTTTGCGGGTACAGTGCCGGCAGCTGCCTCCAGGGCCTGATGCAACTGAAGGGGAACCTGAAAAAAGGAGATCTTGTAGTCTGCATCTTTCACGATCATGGAAGCCGGTATGTGGCGAAGATCTATAACGATCAGTGGATGATGGAGCGTGGTTTTTTAGACGTGAAGACTTTCCGCGATATTGTCAACGCCAGGGCTTCCAATCCGCTGGTTACGATTGAACCGGATCAGTCGGTCGGCGATGCGGTCCAGTTGATGAAGAAACATCATATCGAAAACATTCCCGTCATGACCGAGGGAGAGATTACCGGATCCATTAGTGAAAGCGGCCTGTTTAGCCGCATGCTGACCGAAGGGGATATTCGTGATAAGAAAATCCGCGAAGTGTGTGAAAAACCGTATCCGCTGGTTCCATTTGATACTCCCGTTGATCGCATCAGCATGCTCATCAGTAAAGAAAATGGCGCTGTGCTGGCGAAGGATGACAGCGGCGGTTTTCACATTGTTACGAAATATGATCTGTTACGCTAAAAGGCTGCCCTTTCGGACAGCCTGACGCTATACTCGCAACACCTGAGAATTGCTTTTACTGATGCAAAGTAATTTTTGGAATCTCAACGGCCTTCATCGAGTCGACGACTATATTCTGAATCGTCGTATCCTGGTAGCCGTGATGACCTTTGAAATTGATCGAATAAGTGCCCACGGGAACATGGCTGAACTGATAGTTTCCGTTCCAGCCCGGAATGGCATATAAAGTATCGGTCGCATTAAAGGCCGTTACTAACGGAGATGCACCGGGAGGAACCACCTGACCTTTTATTTTCGCCGCTGAGTGGTAATTAAATGCCACGACATAAGGGCTTAGGAAATATTGCTCACGCCAGAAGAATATGGAACGTTCGAGGTTGAAATCTAACCAGAGTTGGAAATCGTTGTTGCTTACCGAAGATACATTCTCCCGGCGCACATTGATGGTAAAAGCGGAATCAGGCCCCAAAACTGAAAGCGGATAATAGGTATTTGAGTCGGTGTACACAGTGTCTGCTGTGCCCAGGGTAATCCTCACCTTGAGGATCTTACCGTCCGGATAAGTACCGCTGCCCAGCAGGGTGTCGGTGCCATTGCGCAGATCAAGCAGATTGTAAACTCCGGGTGTAATGTTCAACGTATCCCAAATAAGGGATTTATTTTCCGCACCGCGGCCAAAACCGCAATAGTTGGCATCCCACTGATTGTCGTGATCCTGATCGCCCTGCGTAGTCGCTGTATCTATTTCCACAGCTACCTGCCGAATGTCGATCATCACTTTGTAAAGCGTAACGGGATCGTCCATCAGGTACACAGAAACTTTCGACTGACCAGGTGGAATACTGGGATCTGAAGATGAATGAGAATTTTCTTTTGAGCAGGAGAAAACAAATAGAATGCCGGTAGCGATGAGGCCTGCCGGCACAAGCCACTTAGTGAACGTTTTCATATATCGTTGAGTTTTTACAGGTAGAACTCACTCATCTTGTCTCTGGAAGGACAAAAACCATTCCAGTCATCGCCCAATTTTTTTATTCATTCGTTAATGGCGCTCTCACCCACTGGAAAAAAGATCGAACCATTTAGCCCCAAACTATTGACCGTTTACCGATTAGACTAAAAACCGGGCCTTTTTTTGGTGTCTTAAAGAAACGTTAAGCCGGAATCTTCGTAGGATAACAGGTAAATAAATTTTTTTATCATGATTGTGTTTTATCGAATAGTCCCGCTTGCCTTGCTGTTGCTGGCATGCCTTTCCGCATGCAAAAAAAACATTTCGCCGGGCGCCCGCATCGACATGGATTCAACGACTACGCCGACCGACACCATTATTACCGACAATAATTTTTATAGTATCACGCAGGATGACAGCACTGGTACAGGCTCCCATATCCTGATTGCGCTGAGCTCGAACACGGCCGGGAAACTATTTGTGCTCAATCCTCATGGATCTATTCTTATGCAGAAATCAGGAGATCCGCACGTGGAAAATTTCCAGCAATGGAATATCCATGGCCAAACCCGTTATACCTATTTTCAAACGGAAGGCGACTACTTGCTCGACGGAATTGCCGGCACCGAACTGGGCTACCAGGAAATCTGCGATTCCGCGCTTAATATCCTGAATACGGTGAAGCTGTCTTCCTATGGCGAGATCGACAACACCGTGCAGGATAAAACAGATACGCATGAATTCATCCTGATCGGCGACAATCACTATATCCAGGAAACTTACTACGAAAAAACGCCGGCGAATATTCCTGACAGCCTGCATCCTGCGCAGGACGTAAAAATCCTTGCCTGCATTATCCAGGAAGTGAACAACGGGCAGGTTGTTTTTCAATGGGACGGTTCAGATTATCCGGAGTTCTATGGCGCCAGTGTGGAGAATAATAATTTCGCCGATAATTCGGCTGCGCATGACTATATGCACCTGAATTCCATCTGCATCGACTCCAGCGACAATAACCTGATCGTGTCCTTCAGGAACCTGGACGAGATTGTCAAGATCAATCGCCAGACCGGACAGATCATGTGGCGGTTAGGTGGCAACAGAAGCGATTTCCCGCTGGCAGCGGATGAAGTTTTTCTCAGGCAGCACTACGCGCGACTCACCGACCAGGGCAAAACATTGATCATGGTCGACAATGGGCTTGACAGCGTACGGCCTTACTCCCGTATTCTTGAATTTCAATTAAATGAAACAGCTAAGACCATCGATGGCTTCAGCGCTTTCCGGGTGCCAGATCAATTCATTCAATTTGCCGGTTCCGTAAAAAAAGAAGGAGAACATTATTTCATAGGAGGCGGTTCAGCAAACTATGCATTATTGATAAACTACAAAACCAGTCAATCGCTTTTCCGTTTGAAGCTGAATTATCCGAGTTACCGGGCGCTGGCGTATTAAGCAATGCCCGTTACCGTTGTACCGGCGACAGGAGCCCCCGCAGTTTATTGCTGAGCGCATCGCCGCGGAGGTCGCGGGCCACGATCTTGCCCGATCTGTCTATTAAAAAGCTGGCGGGGAAATAAGACACGCCATACATCAGCACCGCTTTATTCTGATCGCCGCGGAGGTCGGTAACATTTATCCAGGGCAATCCATCGTCATGTATCGCCTTAAGCCATTCTTCCTTATGGTTGTCGGCCGCTACGCCCAGGATCTCAAAGCCCTGGTCTTTAAATTCATTGTATATTTTTACCAGCTCCGGATTTGACTGGCGGCAGGGCGTGCACCAGGACCCCCAGAATTCAAGCAACACCACTTTGCCGTGCAAGGCAGAAAGGCTCTGCATTCTTCCGTTCACATCGGGTTGTTCAAAATCAGCATACCTGTCGCCAATCTTTAAATTCCGGTTGAACCGGATATAATCAAGTACTTTCTGACCATAGGAAGACCGGCGGTTCTCTTCCGAAAGATCAATATATAACCGGGTGGTCAGAGCCTTGCCCCAGGACGTACAGTAAACACTTAATATGGCAATACTAATGATCGATGCAGGATGCGATTGAATAAAGAGGGTATCCTGTTCCATCTCCCTGCCCGTTGCTTTGATGGCCGAATCCAGCTGATTCTCGTCATCCTGCGTTTTTGATCCGGATACGGTCGCATCGCGCATTTGAGCCGTTTCCGAATGAACCCTGATCACCGAATTCTCCAGCCAGAATACTTTGTAATCGAATGTGCGGCCAACTCGTAGCATGACCTGCTTCGCAGGCTCGTCGATCCTTCCCGAGAAGCGAAATTCCCCGTTTACGGCCACAGTAGAGTCGATATGACCGCTCGCCGAAGTGGAAAATTCGTCAAGGTAAATCGGATCGCTGCCGGTAAAGCCGTTTAGCCTGCCCGTAATAATAAAATCGCTCCCCTGGGCCAGGACAGTACCGGATATTAGTACGGCAAAGAGTAAACCATATATTTTAGTCATAACATTAACCCGGACCATTTCGATTAAAGCTGTTCGCCCCATTGCTTCGCAAACCGGCGCCCGGTTCCCAGCAGCGACCCACTGCAATACTAAATTATATATATTTAACGAACCGCATGCCGCGCATGCACCGTTCATCCAAATGGGCATAACAATAATACTCAATTGGCTAACTTGAGCAAATTCTACTTCAAAACTGAAAAACAAATGATGCATAAACCCGTATCGGCCGTGCTTGCAGCCATCGCTCTCCTGCTCTCCTGCCATACCCCGGAAACCTCCCGTACAACGGCTTCTCCGTTTACCCGCGAAGCCCTTGCAGCCCGGGTTGCCATCCTCGCCTCCGATTCTTTCCAGGGCAGAAAGCCTTTTTCAGTGGGAGAAGAACGAACAACCGCCTATTTACAAAAAGAATTCGCATCACTCGGTCTGGAACCTGGAAACGGGAAAAGCTATTTCCAGGATGTGCCCATGGCAGAGATCTTCAAAACGCCCGATCCGCTGATGCGGGTAGACGCCGGGAAGACCCACTTCGACCTGCAAAGCGGAAAAGACTATGTGCTGTCGACTCAAAGCACAGACTCCTTAGCCTCCTTAGACCGGGACGAACTCATTTTTGTCGGCTATGGAGTGGTCGCGCCGGAATATCACTGGAACGATTATGCGAATATTAATGTCAAAGGAAAGGTCGTCCTCGTGATGGTAAATGATCCCGGATTCGGAACCGACGACACGACGCTTTTCAAAGGAAAGGCGATGACCTATTATGGCCGGTGGACCTACAAATTCGAAGAGGCGGCCAGGCAGGGAGCCAAAGGCTGCCTGATCATTCACAATACGGCTGCGGCCTCTTATCCATTCAGCGTGGTGCAAAGCTCCTGGGAGTCTGCATCGCTTTACCTCGATGAAAGAAGCAACCCCGTTTATCATTGCCCGCTGGAAGGCTGGGTTTCCGGAGAAGCCGCCCGCCGCCTGCTTGCCGCAGCAGGGAAAGACAGCAGCCTGCTCATGTCGGCCAATACCCGCGGCTTCAAGGCCGTCGCACTTGGAGAAAAGCTAACTACCAAAATGCACATCAGCACGACTTATAAAGACTCCAAAAATGTCATCGCCCGGATCACGGGTACCAAACATCCCGACGAATATATTATCTACACCGCGCACTGGGACCATTTCGGGATCGGTCAGCCGGATAAAAGGGGAGACTCCATATACAACGGCGCTGTAGACAACGCCAGCGGCACGGCCGCCCTGTTAGAAATCGCTGCGGCATTTCAGCGCGCAAAAATAAAACCGGAGAGAACGATCCTGTTCCTGTCCGTTACCGCCGAGGAGCAGGGATTATTAGGGTCCGAATACTACGCGACCCATCCCCTGTATCCGTTGAACAAAACGGTTGCCGATCTCAATATGGATATGGTGAGCCCGAATGAAAAGACGAACGACATTGTGATAGCCGGCAGCGGGCAAAACGATCTCGAAGATTACATCGATAGCGCAGCAAGGCAAGCCGGCCTTTATCTTGCTCCGGACGATCACCCCGAAGCCGGTTTTTATTTCCGGTCAGACCATTTCAGCTTTGCCAAGCGCGGTGTTCCCGCCGTCAGCACGGCCAATGGAATCGATATCGTTGGTCAGGGCAAAGCCTACGGGCGCAAATTATATGATGATTACGAGATGAACCACTATCATAAGCCTGCCGATGAATATGACAGCAGTTGGACTTTTGGAGGAGGCTTGCAGGTGATGGATATCCTCTATCGCGTCGGGCAAAAGCTGGCTTCGGGAGATGAATGGCCGGGCTGGAAAGCGGGTTCGGAGTTTAAATCAATCCGGGACCGACAGCGAGGCAGTGAGCAATAGAGCAAGGCCTCTGCCCGAACGGAATCTATACTGTTAAGCTGAAATTTATCCCTAACGATAGGGCTTGGGGGACGCGTCCGAATGACCCGTACGATCAGCAGCTTTTTCAATACGGACAATCATTTTCATGATGAAATCCTTTTCAACAGGCGAACCGGTTTGCTCCAGTGCTATTTTAAAATGAGCGCTGGCGGCGTCATAGTTTTTTTCGAGGAAGCAGATTTTTCCCAGGGTCGCGTAGAGCAGATAGTAGCGGCTCATAAAAGAAGATTGCCGTAATTTGTTAAGTGTTTCCCATGCTGTTTCCCTTTTCGCGGCATAATACATGGCAATAGCATAGTTCAGCTCGACAAAGGGATTGAGTGTTCGCTTCAACAACTGTTCATAGAGCGCAGCAATTTTTATCCAGTCCGTTTTATTAAAATGATCCGCCAGACAATGAAGTTGCGCGATGGCTGCCTCAAAATGATATTGGCTCAGCTGTTCGCTACGTGATTGACGAAAGAAATGGCATCCCAGATCAATAAGGTCTCTGCTCCATAGCGACCGGTCCTGTTCCTCGAGATCGAGCAATTCTCCGGAAGAACCGAATCTGGCTTTAAAGCGGGCCGCATTGAACAGCATCAGCGCATACAGCGCTTTCGTTTCCGCGTTACCCAGCGGTGAATTGAGCAGCGCCCGGTTCAGCAGCAGCGCTTCTTCGCATAGCTCTTCCCGTACGAGGTCCTTGCCCCAGGAAGATTTGTAACCCTCATTGAAAATGAGATAAATGATCTTATGGACAATAGCAACCCGGGAATAAAGATCCGCAGTCGCCGGTTCGGCTAACAGAATTTTTTCCTGCTTTATTTTTTGCCTCGCGCGAAGCAATAGTTTGTCGACGCCGTCAATGGTCATCCCGAATATCTGCGCAAGAGCTTCTACTTTTATTCCGGCAACATACTTGAGTGTAATGACAACCTGCGTTTTTGGCGGAAGATCCGGATTGGCGCAAAGGAACAATAAATTGAGCTGGCTGTCTTCCAGCAGCCTGTCCGGCGATGGCTCAGGTGCAAGCTCCGGATCACCTACCACCGGCATCCGGTTCAATCCGCGCAGTCTCCTGATCTCTGTAATGCGATCAAGCGCTTTATTTTTGCAAACCCTGAAAAGCCAGGCCTCGGGATTATCCGGTATGCTATTCCCCCGCCAGGCGGTCAGCGCGGCAGAGAAACTGTCCTGCACCAGGTCTTCAGCTGTTTCCAGATCGATATCCCGGGAAAAATAAAGCAGGGCGCCGATCATTTTTCCATACCCGGACCTGTACAGCCGGTCTATTTCCTGCTGAACAAAATCCGTTTTACGCATGATCCATAATAATGACCGGACGCACTTCGATCACCATCTCGTTGCGTTGCACCCTTGGGCAACTCTGGGCGATGGCTGCAGCCTGATTGATATTTTCTGCCAAAAGCATCATATAGCCGCTCACCCCTTCCTTCGCTTCGATGAATGGCCCGTCCGACAGCACCTGATCGTGCGTAACATATCGCCCGGTGGTAAAGAGCGGGTCACCGCCAAGATAATTTCCGGATTCGATGATCGATTGGGTCCATCGGACCATTTCCTGAATAGCCGCCTCTCGCTCTTCGGCCGTCATCCGGTTCACCCATTTAAGATCTTCGCGAACAATGAACATGAATTTCTCCATACCTATTTTTTGTTAGAACATGATAAGTTAGCCAATCCTTTTATAAATCCAATTTAAATCCGGAAAGGTTTCCGGGAGCTCCGGCGAATGCGCAGTATTTGCACAAACAGCAAATAGGCAAAGGCCGTTGCAGAAAGGACAATGAGCATCCAGCGTATCCAGGCAGCCGCCGTGAGCGGAATACCAATGCCGGTACCCAGCGCGATCCAGGCAGCCAGGCAGACGGGACACTTCGGGATCAGCAGAAAAATAAATCCCGAAACGGCCATGCGGACCAGGGTCAGCATATTTCGCCTGCGCCCGCTGCGACCGGGGATCGAAACAACTGACTGTCCGGCGGCAGGAGGAACGCTGGCCGCCGAACAGGAACAGGTTTTAGACATAAGAAAAAATTTATGAGCAACAGGCATGCTTCCGGTTCGGTTCATCCGTATAGCGATCGTGATGCTTTACCCAATCCATCAGGTTGCCGTCGGGCCCCGTTTCGTTGCGCCCTTTGGGTGTAAGATCAAGATAGTTGTAAGCGCCTACCAGCAGTTCTTCTCCCCGTCCGTAGGTGGAATAAGTATGAAAGATCTCTCCGGCTTCATTCCTGTAGAAAACACTGGTACCCGGCAGTTCCTCATCCATGATCTCCTGGATTTCATAGTTGTAGTATTGCCCGGACGATCCCGATTCAGCCTTTGGGAAAGAAACATAAAAATCGAAATTGAAATCATTGTGCAGGGATGAGACCCAGTTAAATTTCCATCCCATTCTTTTCCGGAATGCTTCGATCTTTTCGATGGGCGCGCGCGACACGGAAACAAACGAAACATCGTGATGTTCCAGGTGGAGGAATGCGCTGTCTACATGATCTGCCGCAAAAGAGCAGCCGATGCAGCCGGCTTCCCAGGAAGGCCCCATCATGAAATGGCGCAGCACCAGCTGGCTTCTGCCCTGGAATAGTTCGCCTAATGATACGCGACCCTCCGGTCCGTCGAAAATATAAGACTTCTCCAGTTTCACCCAGGGCAGGCGCCGCCGCTCGGCTCTGAGTTCGTCGAGCATCCTGGTAATTTCTTTTTCTCTGCGCAAATGCGCTTTGCGGGCAACCAGCCATTCTTCGCGGGATACAATACCGTCCCGTAATGCCGGCTGGACGCCGTTCGATTTAATTGCTTCCATATTTCAGTTTCTTATATAGACGGTGAACCGGAGCCAATCCGGACAGGGGCCGGCGATTTTTTTTGAAGATTGCTCTCCTGCCAATAAGTTCTTAATTTTAAGCCTGTTATAACCGGCCTATTATGTATGAGCTGCTGCACCAGAAATTCAATGAGCATATTCATCTTACAGACCAGGAATTTGATTTCTGCAAAACGCAGTTCAGGCCCAAGAAGCTCAGGAAAAGGCAATACCTGTTGCAGGAAGGAGATACCGCCAAATACACTTCCTTTGTAGAGAAAGGCCTTCTGCGCACTTATTCGGTGGACGATAAGGGGCACGAGCATATACTTCAATTTTCCCAGGAAGGATGGTGGGTCGGCGACCTGTACAGCTTTCTCACCAACGAGCCCTCGGTTTATAATATTGAAGCGCTGGAGGATTGCGAACTGTTGCAGATCACCAGGGAAGCCTGGGACAATATGCTGGAAAAAGTGCCGGCGCTCGAACGATATTTCCGCATCATCGTTCAAAATAATCTGATCGCTACCCAGCGCAGGCTCATCGGTTCGCTCAGCGAAACAGCCGAACAAAAATACCTCAAACTTCAGCAAAGTTTCCCCGGTTGCCTGCAACGGGTGCCCCAGCACATGATCGCCTCCTACCTTGGCATCAGCCGCGAAACACTGAGCCGTATCAGGAGCCAGCTCGCGGCAAAAAAGTAAACCTGTGACATAGATCAATGCTATTTATTAGCGCAGCTCAATGGACAGACCCCTGTTGCTGATCTAATTTCGTGTTTTCAAAAGCAGAACATGACCAGGGAAACCATTGCCATTGTCGGCGCAGAGCAGAAATCGGGATCTTTTTTTGCAGCAAAACTGATAGGTCTCGACGAATACCGGATTTTATTGATGCCGGGCGACAGCCATATTCCCCCGGGTGATCTGCATATGCCCGCCGGCGATATGTGGACCGAAAACGAAGCCGTGACCTGTATAAAAGACGGATGCTGGGAGGCAGATACTATTTTGCTGGATGTCGCGGGTGATCAGGAAAAGGAAACCGCTGATAAGATCCGTGAAGTATCCACGCAAAAGATTGTGCTTATTCTTCCTGATGCCGGAAGTCGTTACGCCTACCGGGAAACTGACTGGGACGAACTGCTTCCCACAGCCGCCATTGTACACAGCTACGGCGATCCCCACCAAGGGCGGATCAGTATTTCCGGGCATGAAAAAAGTGCAACTGATAAAATCGATAGCCTGCTGAAGAAACTTGGTTTTGAAACAGTAATTAAATAAAATAAACAAACATCAGAATTTAAACACATGAACAAATTGCTTTCTACCGATGCTTCCAACTGGCCTGCATTGATTGCCCGCCTGGCGCTCGGCATTACGATCTTTCCGCACGGCGCACAGAAGCTGCTCGGAGCCTTTGGCGGTTATGGTTATACCGGAACCATGGGCTTTCTCACCACGCAAGCCGGCCTTCCCTATATTTTTGCGCTGCTTGTGATCCTGATCGAATTCTTCGGGTCCCTGTTCCTGATTTTCGGATTTCTTACCCGGCTCGCGGCCATTGGTTTCGCAGGTCTTTTCCTTGGCATCGTACTCAAAGTACATGCTGCTAACGGATTCTTTATGAACTGGGGCGGAACACAAAAAGGCGAAGGCTTCGAATTTTTTATACTACTGTTCGGACTGGTAATTATTTCCCTGATCTCCGGAGGCGGCAAAGCCAGTGTGGATTCCGTTCTGGCAAACCGCAAGCTCGTCGGTAAACCCAATTTTTAATCACTGTAATTTCATATTATGAAAATATTGCTTATTGGCGCCACCGGTTTTGTCGGCTCCGCGATATTGCGTGAAGCGTTACAACGCAAGCTGACCGTCACCGCTGTATTGCGTCATCTGGAAAAACTGAAGCTGAAAGATCCCAATCTGACGGTAGTAGCCGGCGATATCCTGAATACCGATCAGCTCGCAAGCGCAACGCGTGGTCAGGATCTGGTGATCAGCGCTTACAATCCAGGGTGGACTAACCCCAATATCTACAATGACTTCCTGGCCGGTGCAGCTTCAATACAGGAGGCCGTGAAACGCTCCGGCGTTAAACGACTGATCGTAATTGGCGGTGCGGGAAGCTCCTATATCGCTCCGAACCTGCAACTCGTTGATACGCCCGAATTTCCGGCGCAATGGAAACCGGGTGCATTAGCAGCGAGGGACTATCTGAACATAATCAAAAAAGAGCAGGACCTGGGTTGGACCTTTGTTACTCCGGCCATCGAGATGCACCATGGCACATCCGGTCATCGCAAAGGCGTTTACCGTACCGGTCTGGAAAGCCCGGTCTTCGATGAAAACCACAAAAGCATTCTGTCGGTCGAAGACCTGGCCGTTGCCGTGGTTGACGAAGCAGAGCATCCGAAACATATTAAACAACGGTTCACCGTTGCCTATTAAACAAAAGAAAAATAATCAATGTATAATTTAAAGATCATCTCTTCCACCGTTCGGCCGGGAAGGAAAGGCCCTGTGGTCACGCAATGGATCGCGGAGCTGGCGAAGCAAAATGGAAATTTCAATGTGGAAGTACTGGATCTTGGCGAGATTAACCTGCCCATGATGGATGAACCGAATCATCCCCGCTTGAAGAAGTATACAAAAGAACATACCAAACGATGGAGCGCGAAGATCGAGGAAGCGGATGCGTTTATTTTCGTTACTGCCGAATACGATTATAATTATCCCGCACCGCTCCGGAATGCGCTGGAATACCTGTCGGAGGAATGGGGATATAAAGCTGCCGGCATTGTAAGCTACGGCGGCGTTTCAGCCGGCACCCGGGCTTTCAACAGCCTGAAGGCCGATCTCTCTACGTTCAGGATCGTACCCCTGATGGAAAGCCTCAATTTCCCTTTCTTCAATCAGAACATCAATGATGAAAACGAATTCGTTGTTAACGAAGTTTCGCATAAGGCGGCGGAAATCATGCTTCATCAATTGGTGCGGTGGACCAAAGGACTGCAACTGATCAAGGCCGACAAATAAAAGCTCAATAAGTATGATGGAACTGGGTTTATACACTTTTGCGGATATGCATCCCGACACGCCGGGCGAAAAGGGCATTCATGGCGAGCAGCGACTGCGCGACCTGATGGAAGAAATCGAATTGGCCGACCAGGTGGGATTAGATATTTTCGGGGTCGGGGAACATCATCGTCCTGATTATGCAGTGTCCTCTCCTGCCGTGGTGCTGGCCGCGGCTGCTGTGCGCACGAAAAATATCCGGCTCACCAGCGCAGTCACGGTATTAAGCTCCGACGATCCGGTCAGGGTGTACCAGGACTTCGCAACCGTCGATCTTCTGTCGGGAGGAAGAGCGGAGATCATGGCCGGTCGAGGATCATTCATTGAATCTTTTCCTTTATTCGGGTATGATCTGGAAGATTATGACGAGCTCTTTGAAGAGAAACTGGCATTATTACTCGAACTGAACAAAGCCGATCGTATTTCCTGGAAAGGAAAGCATCGCAAGCCTATCGATAATCGCGGGGTATATCCAAGACCATTTCAGGAGACCCTGCCCATCTGGGTGGCTGTCGGCGGAACACCCGCCTCCGCGATAAGGGCCGCCCGGTTAAAACTTCCGTTGGCCTTAGCCATTATCGGCGGCATGCCGGAACAGTTTGTATCCTTCGTTAACCTGTATCGAAGTGCAGCCGAAAAAGCCGGCCAGGACATGCAAAAGCTTCAGTTGGGAATCAACTCGCATGTTTTTGTCGGCGACAGTTCCAAACAGGCGGCAGACGATTTCTATCCATCCTACGCCGCTATGATGAACCGCATCGGCAGGGAGAGAGGCTGGTCTCCGCTCAGCCGGCAGCAATTCGATCAATCGCGCTCACCAAAGGCAGCACTGGTTGTCGGAGATGTTCAGGAGGTGACCGATAAGATCCTGTATGAACACGAGCTATTCGGCAACACGCGCTTTCTTGCCCAGATGAGCGTGGGTACCGTGCCGCACAAAAGCGTTATGCGGTCTATCGAGTTGTTTGGAACGCAGGTAGCACCAGCCATCCGGAAAGCTACCGCAGGTAAACTTCAAAGAGATTCGGTGGCACTATGATTATTCAAAATCTTCAAACTCTTTTATGAACCCAATTACAGGACTGCATCATATCACCGCTATTGCCGGAAATGCAAAAAAGAATCTGGAATTCTATACTCAGGTATTGGGACTTCGTCTGGTGAAGAAAACCGTGAACTTCGATGATCCCGGGACCTATCATTTCTACTTTGGCGATGAACAGGGAACACCAGGCAGCATACTCACTTTCTTCCCCTGGGAAGGAATTGGTCAGGGGCGCAATGGATCGGGCATGGCGACACAGATCGGATATGCAGTACCCGCTGAAAGTCTGGAGTTCTGGCAGGACCGGTTCAACCGGTTCAA